>JAITHY010000161.1 GCA_031279715.1 Verrucomicrobiales bacterium
GGTGTTGGCGTAACCGTCATCGTAAGTGACATAGCCTGTTTGCCCGCGCAACTCGCGGATGTCAACGCCCTTTTCACTTTCCGCGCCAACGATGACGGGGAATTCATGGGTTTGGTCGCCAATGGTAATTTTCGCTGTTTCCGACATAACCCGCGTAAGTTAGCGGGAAAAGTAAAAATGGGAAAGGTGAAATCAAAAAAAATCAGCTTGTTTTGTCAAATCACCGTGTGGAATGTGCGGTCACTCCGCAGCCGGATGGTCTTCTCCTTGAGATTATGAGCCGCGCGGATGTAGCGTACCGTGCGGCTCTTTGCCCGCATCAGGATGGAGTGCGTCGTCGCCGTCTCGCCGATCAACTTCACGCCGGGCAGCAAGGCACTGTCCGTGATGCCCGTTGCGCAGAAAATCGCGCTCTTGCCCGGCACCAAGTCGCCTGAAAAAAACACGCGCCGCAGTTCCGCTGCCGATGACCCCCTCGCCGTGTCCGCCCACTGTTGCTCATCCTTGAACCACATCCGCAACTGAATGTCCCCGCCGAGGCATTTCAATGCCGACGCGGTCAGAATTCCCTCCGGCGCGCCGCCGATTCCGTAAAACAAATCCACGCCGGAATCCGCCAGGGACGGCGCCACCGCCGCCGTCACGTCGCCGTCGGAAATCATCCTCAGCGCCGAGCCTGCCCTGCGGACTTGCTCAATGATGAGCGCGGAACGGGGGCGGTCAATGGTCGCCACCACCAACTCCGGCACGCGTTTGCGCAACGCCCCGGCGACAAACTTGAGCAGTTCATACACCGGCGCGTCGAGGCTGACCGGATGATGGGGATGCGCCGCCATTGCCTCCACCACGCGCGGACCGTAGGCGAGTTTCTCCACGTAGAACGAGGGAATGTTAATCATTGCCGGCGAGTCGGCGTCTGGGCGTTGCGAGGCGCTGATGACGGAAATGGCGTTGGGCAGGCCTTTGCCGACATTGGTGGTGCCGTCGATGGGGTCGAGCGCGATGTCGAAGCACGGCGAGCCGTCCGCCCAGGTGCCGAGGCGGTCGCCAAGAAAAATTCCCGGCGCGTTGTCCTTGATTCCCTCGCCGATAACCACCGCCCCGCGCATCGGCACCGTGTCGAACACGCCGTAGATGGCGTCGCAAGCGGCGGCGTCGGCCTCTTCCTTTTCTCCGCGTCCGAGCCACTTGATTGTGTTCAGCGCCGCGTTTTCCGTGGCGCGGACAAATTCAAACTCAATTGTGCGTTCAATGTCTTGGTAGGACATAAGGACAAAATACTCGTTGTCGCCGGAGGGTCAAGCGGGGGAAGGGTGGAAATTTATTTTCCGCGCGACCATTGCCGCGCCAGCAGCGGTCAAAAATCGCGTGTTGTGTGCCAATGAAATGTCAGCGTGACGGGGGAATGGTTCCGCCCCCCGTCTCATTGTCAGCGAATGATCCCGCGCTGGCTGTTGCGGACGAAGGTGATGAGGATTTGCACTTCGGGGTGCGTGCCGAGTTCCTCCTCCAGCAGCGCGAGGGCTTGCGTGGTGTTGAGATTTTCGTCGTACAAGGAGCGGCGGGCGCGGCGGATGATGGAGATTTGCTCGTCGGTGAAGCCGCGGCGTTGCAGGCCCACGCTGTTTACCGCGCGGACGGTGGCGGGGTTGCCGTCGGCGATGAAGTAGGGCGGCACGTCCTGCACGATTTTCGTGCAGCCGCCAATCATGGAATGCTGCCCGACGCGGCAGAATTGGTGCACGGCGGCGAGGCCGCTGACGATGACGTGGTCTTCGACGACGACGTGCCCGCCGAGGGTGCCGTTGTTGGAGAGGATGCAGTGGTTGCCGACGGCGCAGTTGTGCGCGACGTGGCTGTAGGTGAGGAACAAATTGCCGCTGCCGATGACGGTTTTTTCGCCCACGCCGGTGCCGCGGTTGACGCTGGTGAATTCGCGGAATTCGTTGTGGTCGCCGATTTCGAGCCAGGTGGGTTCGCCTTCGTATTTCAGGTCTTGCGTTTTGCCGCCGATGGTGCTGAAGGGGTGAAACAGGTTGCCGCTGCCGATGACCGTGCAACCTTCGATGCTGACGTGGTGCATGAGGCGGCAGCCGTTGCCAAGTTTCACATGATCGCCGACAACGCAGTAGGCGCCGATGTCAATGTCAGCGCCGATTTCGGCCTTGGGGGAAATGATGGCGGTGGGATGAATGCTCATAATCAGCGTCCGTTATTGAACCACGAAACTCAGTTCGCATTCGGAGACGACCTCGCCGTTCACGGTGCATTGCCCGGCGGCCTTGCCGATTTTGCCGCGTTGTTTGGTCAGTTCGGCCTGGATGATCAGTGTGTCGCCGGGCATCACGGGCTTGCGGAATTTCACCTTGTCAGCGCTCATGAAAAAGCCGATGCGGCCCACATTCTCGGCGCGGCGTAGCATCAGGATGCTCGCCACTTGCGCCATCGCCTCAATTTGCAACACGCCGGGCATCACGGGATGGCCGGGGAAATGCCCCTGGAAATATGGCTCGTTGATGGTGATGTTTTTGCAGCCGGTCGCGCGCGTTTCGCCCTCGAATTTCAGGATGCGGTCCACCATCAGGAACGGATAGCGGTGCGGCAAAATCCGCATCACTTCCTGTGTGTCCAGCGCGCCTTCGCCGACGGGGATGTGCTCGATGGGCATGAGCTGGCTGATGTAGCGCTTGTATTCCCTTGCAATGGCTTTGGTCAATTCGACGTTCAGTCCGTGGCTCGGCTTGGCGGCGATAATGTGCGCCTTGAGGTGCATGGGAAACAGCGAAAGGTCGCCGATGATGTCGAGAATTTTATGCCGCACAAACTCGTCGGGATAACGCATCGCCTCCTTGCTCAGCAGGCTTTCGCCCTTGATGACCACGGCGTTTTCAAGGCTGCCGCCTTTGATGAGTCCCTTCTCCAGCAGTGGCTGCACTTCCTCGTAAAACACGAACGTGCGCGCCTTGGAAATTTCCTTCGCGTAGGTTTCCGCTGACAGTGAGTAGCTGAAATATTGCGTGTGGAAGCCGGTGTGGTTGGCGTTGGTGCAGGTGACTTTGAAGCTGTCATGCGGCAGCGCGACCATGTAGGAGTCGTCCTTGCCGTACACGTACACCGGCTCGCGCAACTCGAAATACACGCGCGGCACGGGCAGCTCCTTGCGTCCCGTTTTTTCGATGAGTTGCACGAACAAATCCGCGCTGCCATCGCCAATGGGCGGCTCGTTCGAGTCCATCTCAATCAGCGCATTGTCAATCCCCAGCCCGCGCAACGCCGACAGCAAATGCTCGATGGTGTGGATTTTGACCGCCCCCTCGCTGATGGTGGTGGCGCGCTCGACTTGCCGGACCAACTCGACGCCGGCGCTGATGGTGGGCGCGTCGGGCAGATCCACGCGTTTGAAAACGTAACCGGTGTCAGCCTCAGCGGGTTTGATGGTGAGCTTGACTTTGCGTCCGGTGTGCAGGGAAGTCCCCATCAGCGAGGCTTCGCGTTCAATCGTGGTTTGGTTGATGACTGGCATAAGTTAAGGGGCCAATGGTAGCGGAAGCGACGGGGAAAAGGCAAGCGGTTAGAACAACAGCCGCAGCGCGCCGAGGATGGCGAACGCCAGCACGACCAGTTCAAACGCCCGTTGCGGCATGCGCTGTATCAGCCAGCGTCCGGCAAACACGCCGCTGATGATGACGGGGCTGACCGTCAGCGCGAGCCACAGGCTGGGCGGGGACATCAGCCCAAGCTGGACACTGAACGGGACTTTGACCAGATTGATGAGGCAGAAAAACCACGCCGTGGTGCCGACGAAGACCATCTTCGGAAGTCGCATGGCGAGGAAGAACAGGCTCATCACGGGGCCGGCGGCGTTGGCGACCATTGTCGTCCAGCCGCCCAGTCCGCCGAGCGACCACGCGAACGGGCGCGAGTGGTAGGCGCGTTCCATCCACGCGCCGAATTTCCCGCGGCACAGTTGCAGGACGCTGAGGGTGAGAATGACGGCGCTGAGGATGACACGCAACCCGTGGTCGGACAATTTGCCGAGGCAGAACCAACCGAGCAACACACCGGCGACAGCGGGCAGCGCGACGCGGCGCAAGTGCCGCCAGTCGGCGTGTTGGTGGAAAACGGCGATGGCGGCGAAATCGCCGACTATCAGCGGCAGGAGCAGCATGCCGGTGGATTGTCTGGCGGGGAAAATCTCGGCGAACACGAGAATGGGAATCATGCTGACACCGGGCAATCCGCCCTTGGAAACACCGACGCAGAAGACGCCGCTGAGGATGAGCAGCCATTGGAGCGTGGTGAGTTTGGGCAACATCGGGCGGACATTAAACCACTCGCGGTTCCACTTGGCAATGCCGCTGACGATGAGCTAGTCTGTTCGCATGATTGACCCATTGAAGTCCGCCGCCGACGCGTGGTCGCAAATTCCACGGTTCAAGGAAATGTTCGGCATCGCCTATAAATATGGGTTTGCCGACTTGCTGAAGCTGATGCACCTGCAACCACTTTTGGAATTTCGCAACCGGCACATGAGCGAGGCGGGGCAGGCCATCCAGCAGAAACCCGCCGCCGAGCGGTTCCGGCTGGCGCTGGAGGAACTGGGACCCACGTACGTCAAGTTCGGACAAATCCTCAGTTCGAGGCGCGACTTGGTGAACGAGGAGTTTTACAACGAGTTGCGAAAGTTGCAAGACCATGTGCCGCCGTTCCCCGGCAATCAGGCGAGGGAAATCATCGCGGAGGAACTGGGACGCGGGCCGGCGGAGATTTTCAAGCGGTTTGACGAAATCCCGCTGGCGGGCGCGTCGATTGCGCAAGTGCATCACGCCGTCCTGCACGACGGGACCGCCGTGGCGGTCAAAGTGCGACGCCCGCACATCCGGCGAAAAATCGAGACCGACTTGCATATTCTCGCGGAAGTGGCGAAGTTTCTGGAAAAACATGTCGAGCAAATCGCGGCGCTCAATCCGGCCGGCATCGTGCGGGATTTTTCCAAGACGCTGCTCAAGGAGCTGGACTTTGAAAACGAGGCGCGGAACATGCGGCGTTTTGCCGGTGAGTTCGCCGGCAACCCGCGCCTGCGGGTGCCGCGTTATTACGAGGAGTTGAGCACGGGCAGCGTGCTGACGATGGAGTTTTTGCGCGGGGAGCGGATTGACCAGCCGGAAAAATTGCGAGCGGCGGGAATCGACACGGCGGAGTTGGCGGAGCGAATTTCCGCGATGATTTTCACGCAGGTGTTGGAGCACGGCTTTTTTCACGGCGACCCGCATCCGGGCAACATGTCGGTGCTGCCCGGCGGCGTGATGGTATTGTACGACTACGGCATGATGGGCAGTTTCACGCCCACCTTGCGCGAACTCATCGCCGACCTCGTCATCGGCCTGACCGACTGTGACGCGCAGCGGACGATGCACGCGTTGATTGGCATGTCCGAGTCCGGCTTTGTGGACGAGCCGCAGCGGATGCAGGCCGACATCGAGGCGTTTAACGAGAACCACCTGAACAAACCGCTGAAGGACATCAACATTGGCTACGTATTCAACCGCCTGCTGGATTTGCTGATGACGCACCGGCTGCGGATGAAACCGGTGTTTTATCTCGGCATCAAGGCGCTGTCGCAAATCGAGGCGGTGGGACTGACGCTGAATCCGGATTTGAATTTCATGGAACTGGCCAAGCCGTTCGCGTTGCGGATGTTTCAGAGCAAGCTGAACTTCAGCGCGTTGAAAAAACTGTTCAGCCGCGCGCTGCTGGACGTCAGCCGCGTCGCCGAGCGTCTGCCGGCGGACACGCGGGAATGGTACCAGCGGCTGCGCGCCGGAAAATTCAGCATCCCCGTCGAGCACAAAATTCACCCCGAAGGCTTCGACCCGCTGAGGAAGACGCTGCACCAAATCGCCAACCGCCTCGCCCAAGCCATCCTCAGCGCCGCGCTGTTGATGAGCGCGGGCTTGCTGACGGTGGCCGGGGTGCCGCCGCTGATACTGGGCATTCCGCTGCTGGGCTGGCTGGGCTTGGGCCTGGGCCTGGGTCTCGCCATCCGTCTGGCCGTCAAAATCTGGCGGGATGGAAACGACGGATAAGATTTTTCCAACCGCACTGCCCGGCGTCCTCCCGGGATTAATCTTCATTCACACCGTCAGCGGCGTCTTGTCGAGGAGAGTGTCAGCGAGCGCTTCGCAAACCTTGGGACTGACGGTGGGCGTCACCGCCAAATGTAACGGTTCAACAACACCTTCAACGTCGCCGTCAGCGGCACCGCCAGAATCGCGCCGAGCAAGCCGCCCAGCAAAATCGACCATACCAAAATCGACACAATCACTGTCAGCGGATGCAACCCCGTCCGGTTTCCCATGATTTTCGGCGAAATCCACAAACCCTCGCACAGTTGCACCACGCCGAACACCCCCGCCGTCAACGCCACATAACCCCACCTTCCATTCGACTGCGCATACGCCACCAACAGCGCCGGCGCCAGACTGCACACCACGCCCAGATACGGCACAATGCTCAACACCCCCGCCACCAGACCGATTAAAATCGCGTACCGCAACCCGATGGCCAGCATCCCAATCCCCGTCAAAAAACCGACTAACACCGCCACCAGCACCTGCCCGCGAAAAAACGCAATCAAATGCTTGTTAATCTCCCCCAGCGCCAGCACCACCTCGTCGCGCAACGCCGAATTCCGCATCGGCACATAACTTTGCCAGCGCCGCTCAATCGTCTCCTTCTCCAACAAAAAATAATACACATACAGCGGAATCATAATCAGACCGAGGAAGAGCTGCGCCAGCCCGAATGCCCCCACCACACCGCTCCAGGCATAGCGCGCCACCGCGGAACCATACTCCGGCAGCCGCTGCTTGGCCTGCTCCGCCAATTGTTGTCCCTGCTCCACCAGCGCCGGATGCGCCGCCAAAAAATCCCGCGCCGCCAGTTGCAACCGGCTCACCAAGTCCGGAAGATTTTCAAAAAATTGCACCGCCTCCGAATACGCGACCGGCAAAATCAACGCCGCTGACACTGACAGCGCGATCGTCGCCAAAACAAACAACAACGCCACCGCCGGCGCCCGCTTGATTTTCCACTTCCCCAGCAGCGTCACCATCGGGCTGAGCAAACAGGCCAGCACACCCGCCACCGCCAGCGGCAGCAGCACGCTGCTAAACAACCGCATGGTGTACAACACCACCCCGAAAATCAACAGCCCAATCGCCGCCAACACCAGCACCGCCAGCGCGGACAAGGCCCGCCACAAAATTTTTTCCTGCTTCGCGCTCGGCCCGTTCATGTCACTCCTTGTTCAACTCAATGATAATGTCAATGCGCCGGTTGGCGGCGCGCCCCTGTTCCGTCTCATTGTCAGCGACCGCGTCCGTCTCCCCGCGCCCCACCGCTGACAGTCGCCCCGGCGCGACGCCGCGCTCAATCAAAAACACCACCGCCGCGCTCGCCCGCGCCGCCGACAGCTCCCAATTCGTCGGATACTTGTACTGCAACGCCCGCGCAATCGGCAAATCATCCGTGTGCCCCTCCACCACCACCGCGCAATCCCGCAAACTCGACTCCAGCATCAGCGCGATTTTTTTCAACACCGGACGCCCCTCCTCCGACAATTCCGCGCGCCCCACCGCGAACAGCAGCTTGTCCGGCAACCTCACCGTCAGCGCCTCGCCCGACAAAAACACCGCGCCACTGCCCGCGCCCAGTTGCCCGTCGAGTTCCTCGCGCAACTCC
>JAITHY010000171.1 GCA_031279715.1 Verrucomicrobiales bacterium
GGCGTGGGCGCTGATAATCACCGGCGCGGCGTTGCTCGTCGCATGCCGGAGAATTTCTCCATTCCCCAAGGATTGACAAAACGCGGTCTGGTTGTTTTCATGGACAATATGAATTCACGCATGTTGTTGGTTTTGTCGTGGCTGCTGCTCAATCTTTCACTGTCAGCGGCGGAAAATTCGCGACCGGAGACATTTTGTAATCCGATGGATTTGAATTACCGCTTCCGCCCGAAGGACAACCACCAACCACGCCGCGAGGCCGCCGATCCGACGATGGTGTGGTTTAACAATGAATACTGGCTGTTCGCGTCCAAGAGCGGCGGGTACTGGCGTTCGGCGGACATGAAAAACTGGAGCTTTGTCGCGCCGACTGGTCTGCCGCTGGAGGATTACGCGCCGACGGCGGAGGTCATCGCGGGCAAGTTGTATTTCACGGCGTATGACAGCAAGGCGATTTACACCACGGACAATCCCGCTGACGGTCAGTGGCGCAAAGTTGCCGACGCGCCGAATTTCGCCGACCCCGCGCTCTTCGCTGACGATGACGGGCGCGTGTATATGTACGACGGCTGCGCGCCGAACGGGCCAATCAAGGGCGTGGAGTTGGACGCCAAAACATTCACACCCATTGGCGAGAGGACGCTGTTGTTCGCCGCTGACCGTCAGCGGCATGGCTGGGAGAACAAGCAGCCGTTCGTCAGCGACGAGGACATCGCCAAGGGCGGGCCGAAACCTTACGTCGAGGGCGCGTGGATGAACAAGCACAAGGATTTGTATTATCTGCAATATTCCGCGCCTGGAACGGAGTTGAAGACGTACGCTGACGGTGTGTATATTTCGGAAAAACCGCTCGGCCCCTACCGCTACGAGGCGTACAGCCCGTTCGACACACGCGCGGCGGGCTTTTGCTGCGGGACGGGGCACGGCAGCACATTCCGCGACCCGCGCGGGAATTACTGGCACATTGGCAGCGCCATCATCGGCAAGCGGCACATGTTTGAGCGCCGGCTGGCGGTGTACCCGGCGGGGTTTGTGAGCGTCAGCGGCGAGCCAGACCAGTTGGTGTGTGACACGTATCTTGGTGATTATCCGCAATTCGTCCCGGGTGTTGCCGCCGACCCGCTGAAGATGAACTCGCCGGGCTGGATGTTGCTGTCGTACAAAAAAACGGTCACGGCCTCGTCCGCGCTCGACGGTTTCGCGCCGGAGTCCGCTGTTGATGAGAATTTGCAAACGTGGTGGTCCGCCGCTGACGGTCAGTCCGGACAGTGGCTGCAAGTTGACCTTGGCAAGCCCTGCCGCATCGAGGCGGTGCAGGTGAACTTCGCCGACCAGGACGCCGTCGCTTACGGGCGTGAGGAGGAGCATTATTATCAATGGTTGTTGGAGGTTTCCGACGATGGCGCGGCGTGGCGTCCGCTGATTGACAGGCGCGACAGCAAGCGGGACGCGCCGCACGATTACACGCAACTGCCGCTGACGGTCACGGGACGTTATCTCAAGCTGACCAACACGCGCATGCCCGCCGGTGCGAAGTTCAGCGTCAGCGGGCTGCGCGTCTTCGGCCACGGCGACGGCAAGGCGCCGCTGACAGTCAGCGGAGTCGAGGCGAAACGGCTGGAAAACAAACGGCTGGCGAAGGTGAACTGGTCACCGTCAGCGGGCGCGGATTTTTACATTGTGCGCTACGGACTCGCGCCTGGCCGTTTGTATTCCAACATCCAAGTCTATGACAAAACCGAGCTGGATTTGACCGGATTGAACACGGACGTTGGGTATTTCGTGTCGGTGGACGCGGTCAATGACAGCGGCGTGACGATGGGCACGCGGGCGGTTCCCGTCAAGTAGCAAACTCCCCGGATAATGGCGGGTGCGGGCCGTCAACAGGCCGGAACGCTGATGATGGATAATATGCGTTCCAGACGGGGGCGCTGATAATCACGAGATTGACGAACAAGCCGGTAAAAATTTTCGTGACACTGCCGCGCGTTTCCTTAGATTGCAAAGATTATGACGTGGTTCGCTCAATTATTTTGCCGGGTGTCGGCGCTGATGCTGATGTGGTGTCTGCCGTCGCTGGCGTTGGAAGGTTACCGCGCGGAGTTGAATATTCCGTTTTCCACGGTGGACGGCAAGACGCTGACGATGAACGCTTTTTTGCCGGAGCAAGCGGAGCGTCCGGCGCCGGCGATGGTGTATTTTTACGGCGGTTGGTGGTTCGGCGGCGGCGCGGCGGGGAAAATCGAGGATGTGCCGGGCTGGGATAATTTCACCAAACGCGGGGCGGCGGTTTTTTCCAATCAATACCGGCTGGGGCGTGAAGGCGGGTTTCCGCAGAATATTCGCGATTGTCGCAACGCCATCCGTTATATTCGCCAGCACGCGAAAGAATTTAACATCGACCCGGAGCGCATCGCATGCACGGGAATTTCGGCGGGTGGATATTTGACCTACATGGTGACGCTGGCGCCGGAGGATTTTGACGATGGCGGGGCGACGAAAGGGTTGGAGGGAGTGAGCGCGAGGGTGTGCGGCGGGTTTGGTTACGTGGGGCCGACGGATTTTGTTGATGCCTGGGAGCGCTCGCCGGATGATACGGTGAGCGCTGACGGTGAGAAAAAACACCGTCCGCCGGACAATAATATTTACAACGATTACCGCCCGCGTCTGCGGATTTTATTTCATGGGATGACGCCGGAGACGGAGGCGGGGCGGATGTTGTACGCGCGGATGTCGCCGGTGAATCTGGCGCGCAAGGGGACGCCGCCGCTGTTGATTGGCGACGGGGAGAAGGATTTGATTGTGCCGTTTCAGCCGGGGAGGGTTTTACACGAAAAATTGCGCGCCGCCGACGCTGACGCGGTGTATTGGATGACGCCGGGCGGCGGGCACGGTTATCCGGGCGGGCGCGGTTTTCAGGAAGTGTTGAATGATTTTTTGAACCGGATTTGGCAGCCGGCGCAATCAAAATAAACAATGCCAGGAAAGAAATCCAAACATGTTCGCCCAATTGTTCCGCACCAAGGATGGAAAAAATTATCTGCTGCCGTTTGTGCTCATTACCACGCTGTTTTTGTTATGGGGCTTCGCGCACGCGCTGCTGGATGTGTTGAACAAACATTTTCAGGAGTCGCTGTCGCTGACCAAGGCGCAGTCGGGCGCGGTGCAGATGTCCGCGTACGGCGCTTATGCGCTGATGGCGGTGCCGGCCGGGTTGATTGCGCGGAGGTTTGGGTACAAGGGCGGGATTTTGTCCGGCCTGACGCTGTTCGCGCTGGGCGCGTTTTGGTTCGTGCCGGCGGTGGTTTGGTTTAATTATTTCTGGGCGTTTTTGCTGGGGCTGCTGGTGTTGTTTTCGGGGCTGACTTGTTTGGAGACGGTGGCGAATCCGTACACGACGGTGTTGGGGCCGGCGGAGACCGCGGCCAGCCGGATTAATTTGGCGCAAACTTTCAACGGGTTGGGTTGGGTGCTGGGGCCGCTGGTGGGGAGTTTGCTGATTTTCAAGAGCGACGGCGACACCAATCCGCTCATTGCGTTCGGCGGGACGTTGAAGAAAGTGTTTTTGGGGGCTGACGGCGGACTGGTCAGTGTCAGCGAGGCGGCGGGGCACACGTCGAACTCGGCGTTGATTCCGCCGTATGTGGCGCTGGGATTCGTGGTGTTGCTGGTGTTGCTGATGTTTGTGTTTACGAAGCTGCCGGAGGTTCGGGCGCATACGGAACACGAGGCGGGGACCTCCGCTGACGGCGGCGTTATCGACCATGCGACGCCGTTGTGGGCGCGTCCGCATTTCACACTGGCGGTGGCGGCGCAATTTTTGTATGTTGCGGCGCAAACGGGTATCGGGAGCTTTTTTGTGAATTACACGGTGGAGGTGAAGAGTCTCGCCATCAGCGACATGCAGGCGGGAATCTTGCTGTCGTTGGGCGGGATGTTGCTCTTCGTGCTTGGGCGCCTGTCGGGCGGTCTGGTGATGAGCCGGTTTAGTCCGGGCAAATTGCTGGGCACGTTCGGACTGGTAAACACGCTGCTGATGACCTTCACTTGTTTTAGCGGCGGGCGCTTTGGCATTATCACGCTGATACTGAGTTATCTGTTCATGTCCATCATGTTTCCGACGATTTTCGCCCTGGGTTTGCGCGGTTTGGGTGAGAAGACCAAGACGGCCGCGTCGGTGCTGGTGATGATGGTGGTGGGTGGCGCGGTATGCCCGATGTTGATGGGGCATATTGGGGACAAGTTCAGCATGAGCGCCGGTTTTGTCGTGCCGCTGCTGTGTTTTGCGTTTATCGCTTTTTACGGGTTCATCGGCAGCGGGTTGGGATTGGTGAAAAAATAAATGGTGTATTGGTGTTCGGCTGTTTTCCGCGCAAATTTCAATTCGCTGAGGGTGACGCAAAAAAAAGACCGGAACGAAAGGCAAACAAAGTCATGGTACCGTTGCGTCCTTTCGGCTCTGGCGGGGTTCGCAAGCTTTCAATTTCCTCTCGTTCCGGCTGGGAGTAAATTAGCGGAGTTTCACCGTCAGCGCAATTTAATTTGCCTGTCAATCGCGCTGAAGCGTGAAATTTTATTTTTTGGGGCGCGCTTGCGGCGGTCAATCACAACTCGGTGGCGCTGCGGATGAGCTTGCCAACCAGTCCGTAAGCCCGCGCTTCCTCGGCGCTCATCCAGAAATTGCGGTCGCTGTCCCTGGCGATTTGTTCGACGGATTTGCCGGTTTGTTCGGCGAAAATTTTGTTTAAGCGGTCGCGCATTTTCAAAATTTCCTGCGCCTCAATGCTGATGTCCGTCGCCTGTCCGCCGACGCCGCCGCTGGGTTGGTGCAGCATGAATCGCGTGTTTGGCAGGCTGTAACGATTCTCGCGCCTGGCTGCGGCGTAAATCAACGCTCCCGCGCTGGCGACCCAGCCGGTGCCGATGATTTTGACCGGCGCTTTTACGAAACGAATCATGTCGTGAATTGTGTCGCCCGCCTCGACGTGTCCGCCTTGCGAGTTGATGAAAATTTTGATTTCCGCGTCACTGTCAGCGTCGAAGGCGACGAGTTTTTCCGCCACCTCGCGGGCGATTTTTTGATTGATTTCACCGAACAACATGATGGTGCGCTCCCTGACCAAACGCTCCTCAATGGACGGATTTTTTCTCGGCTCTTTTTTGGGTTCTGCCATAAATAACTCCTCACCATCAGCGGGCTTGTTTTTCTGCGGCGCTGACGGTGTTTGCCATCAACATCGCAATTGTCATCGGCCCGACGCCGCCGGGGTTCGGCGTGAGGTGGCCGGCGATTTCCCTGACCTCGTCAAACGCGACGTCGCCGACCAGTTTGTAGCCTTTGGGAGAATTTGGGTCCTCAATGCGGTTGACGCCGACGTCCATCACGACCGCGCCGGATTTAACCATGTCAGCCCTGACGTATTCGGCAAAACCCATTGCGGCGATGATGATGTCAGCCTGTCTCACGATGGCGGGGATGTTGCGTGAGCGTGAATGCACGATGGTGACGGTGGCGTCAGCATCAGCGTCCTTCTGGCATAAAATTGCCGCCATCGGTTTGCCGACGATGTTGCCACGCCCGAGGACGACGACATTCGCGCCCTTGGTTGGGATGCCGCTGCGGATGAGCAATTCCTGAACACCAGCGGGCGTGCATGGGCGGAAGCCGGTTTTGTCGCCGAGCAACAGTTTGCCGAAATTTACCGGATGAAATCCGTCCACATCCTTGTCCGGTGAAATTGTGCCGAACACACTGTCTTGCGGGATGCCGGGAATGGGGGCTTGCACAAGGATGCCGTGCACGTCACGGTCAGCGTTGGCGGCGCGGATGGCGGTGAGCAGCGTTTCCTGTGTGGTGCCCTCGGGAAAAATCAGGGTGTCGGTCTTGATGCCGAGTTCGTGCGCCTTTCGGTCCTTCATGCCGACATATGCGCGGGATGCCGGATCATCGCCGATGCGCATGAAGACGATGCACGGCTCAATGCCGCGGGCCTTGAGTTGCCGAACTTTTTGCGCGGTTTCAGCGTGAATTTGAGCCGCGATTTTTTTTCCGTCGATAAGTTGTGCAGACATGGGAGGCAGACTAGCGGCAGCGGGGCAAAACGCAAAGCGCAAAAATGTTGCCGCGCCTTTTGCTTGGCATCCGTGCGTTTTCCCCTAGCTTGGCGGGATGTTAAGAGCAGGCATTGTTGGGTTGCCGAATGTCGGCAAGAGCACATTGTTCAACGCCGTTACCAAGACGCGCAAGGCGCAGGCGGCAAATTATCCGTTTTGCACGATTGATCCGAACGTGGGCATCGTCACCGTGCCGGACCCACGGCTGGATGTGCTCGCCGGGATTTCCAGGACGCGGAAAATGATTCCGGCGACGATTGAGATTGTGGACATTGCCGGTCTCGTGCGCGGGGCCAGCCAGGGGGAGGGGCTTGGGAATCAGTTTTTGTCGCACATTCGCGAGGTGGACGCCATCGTGCAAGTCGTGCGGTGTTTTGAGGACACTGACATTCACCACGTGAGCGGCAGCGTGGATCCGTTGCGGGATATTGAGGTGATTTTGACCGAGCTGATTTTGGCGGACTTGGCGTCGGTGACGAAGCAAAAGGAGCGGCTGACCAAGACGGCAAGGGCGGGGGATAAAAAAGCGAGGGCGGAAATCGCTGTGATTGAAAAACTCGAACCGCACTTGAACGCGGGCAAACCGGCGCTGACGTTGGAGCTGGGCGATGAAGAAAAAATCATTGCTCGCGGCTTCTTTCTGTTGTCCGGCAAGCCGACGATTTTCGCCTGCAACGTTAAGGAAGGCGATCTCGCCGCGCTCGCCGCCGGTGACCGCGCCGGCACTGTCGGTGAGCGGGTGAGGCAAGTGGAGGATTATTGCGCGGCTCATCTCGGCGCGGAGGCGGTCATTATCAGCGCGCAGATTGAATCGGAACTCATCGACCTTGAACCCGCTGACCAGCGGGAATTTCTCAAAGATCTCGGCGTGGAGGAATCTGGCGTTGGCAAACTTATCCGCGCTGTTTATCACCTGCTCGGTTTGCGAACCTATTTCACCACTGGCGAAAAAGAAACCCGCGCGTGGACCATTCACGCGGGTGACAAAGCCCCCGCGGCCGCTGGCGTCATCCACAGCGACTTCGAGCGCGGTTTCATCGCCGCCGAGTGCATGGCTTACGCCGACCTCAGCACCCTTGGCAGCGAGGCGAAATGCCGCGAGGCGGGCAAGCTTCGCATCGAGGGCAGGGAATACACCGTACAAGACGGCGACGTGCTGGAGTTCCGTTTTAATGTGTGACGGTCAGCGTTCGGAGACACCCGCGCTTCGCTGACGGTGATAAAAATTTTCGTGTCATCGTCAGTGTTCGCGGGCAAAATTGGCGCGCATGAAATCTGTCAACGAACTAACACCGAAGGAAATTCTCGCCGTCGCCATTTCACTGGAGGAGACGGACGGACGGATTTACACCGAGTTTGCCGAGCGGTTGCACGGGAATTATCCCGCTACCGCTGATGCCATCCTCAAGATGCGCGAGGAGGAGGGCGGGCACTTGCGGCGGTTGCTGGCACTATACCGCGAGAAATTTGGTGATCACATTTCGCCCATTGGTCGCGCGGATGTGAAGGGTTTTGTCAAGCGCAAGCCGCTGTGGCTGTCGAAGACGCTGACGGTGGCGCAGGTGCGGCGCGAGATGTCCATCATGGAGTTGGAGACGACGCGTTTTTATCAAAAAGCCGCCGCCAGCAGCGGCGACGCGGTGGTGCGGCAGTTGTTGAACGATTTGGCGCGGGAGGAGGAGACGCACAGCGAACTGGCGGAACAACTCGACCTCCATTTGGAGTCGTCCGGAGCGAAGGATGA
>JAITHY010000191.1 GCA_031279715.1 Verrucomicrobiales bacterium
CCTGCGACGGTTTTGTGAACAACGCCAATATCAACGGCATCAAGAACTTTTGGAATCAAACCAAACCTCATTCACACTGCTTAAACGGCATTCAACACTTTTACCGGTTCTTGAGCCAATTAAATTGCTTTTCGCCCCGCGCAAATTTCAATCGCTTCACGCAGCATTTCATCCGGGACTTTGTTGTTTTGGGTGGTACGTCCAAGTTCGGGACACAAAACCCAATTCACGCTCTTGCCGGTCGATTTTTTATCCATGGCAATGACAGGGGCAAGTCGCGCAAAATCCAAGCCGCTGATGGTGACGGGCAATTTGTTCGCCACCAGCGCCGAGTAAATTTCCCGCGTCACCGTCAGCGGCAAACCCACCAGCCGATGAGACAACCACGCCGCGCCAATCATGCCAACGCTGACCGCCTCGCCGTGCAACCACTGACCGTAACCGGTCGTTTGCTCAATCGCGTGACCAATGGTGTGTCCAAAATTCAACATGGCGCGCAAACCGGTTTCCTCGCGCTCATCATTAGCGACCACCCCCGCCTTGATGAGCACGGATTTTTCAATGACACGGGACAAATCCCGCGGCGCGCCGTTTTTAACCAATTCAAAAAACTCCGGGTCGCGGATGATGCCATATTTCACCACTTCCGCCATGCCCGCCGCCAATTCACGCGACGGCAAAGTTTGCAGGAAATCCAAATCAATAATCACGGCGACGGGCTGGCAAAACGCGCCGACCAGATTTTTCCCCTCCGGCAAATTCACGCCCGTTTTGCCGCCAACGCTGCTGTCCACCGCCGCTAACAATGAGGTCGGCACCTGCACCAACGCAATTCCGCGCAAATAACTCGCCGCCACAAATCCCGCAAGGTCGCCAACCACGCCGCCGCCGACAGCGATAATTTTTCCGCGTCGACTGATTTTCGCCCGCGCCAGTTCGGAGCACAACTGGGAGAATACTGACAGATTTTTGGTCTTTTCTCCCGCCACGACTGATAACAGCACAAACTTGGCCGCGCTGACGGTGAGCTTTGTCCGCAATGCCGCAAACCACGGCTGCGCCGCCACATTGTCATCCACCATCAGCGCCACTTCCGCGCCCACAGTCAGCGGGAGCAAATATTGCTCCCAAATCCCGCTGCCAATGTGAATCGGATAGCTGCGGGCGTCAAGCTCGACGCGGACCGTTTTTTCGCTCATGTGGTTTTAAGCTTCGGTTTCAAGGAAGCCTTGCAAATGACGGATGCGCGTTGGGTGGCGCATTTTGCGGAGCGCCTTCGCCTCAATCTGACGGATGCGCTCGCGGGTCACCTTGAACTGGCGTCCAACTTCCTCCAGGGTGCGCGAATAACCGTCAACCAAGCCAAAACGTTGCTCCAGAACGGCGCGCTCACGCTCCGTCAGCGTGTCGAGCACGTCGCGGATTTTTTCCTTCAGCAAGGCGTAAGCCGTCATGTCGGACGGATTTTCCGCGCCCTTGTCCTCAATGAAATCGCCAAACGTCGTGTCGTCGCTGTCGCCGACCTGCGCTTGCAATGAAATCGGCTGCTGCGCCATCTTCAGCACGGCGCGGACTCGCTCGACAGGCATTTGCGTTTCGTCAGCGACTTCCTCCGGTGTTGGTTCGCGTCCGAATTCCTGCACGAGTTGCTTTTGAACACGCATCAACTTGTTGATGGTTTCAATCATGTGCACCGGAATGCGAATTGTGCGCGCCTGGTCGGCGATGCTGCGGGTGATGGCCTGGCGAATCCACCATGTCGCGTAAGTGCTGAACTTGTAACCGCGGCGGTACTCAAATTTTTCCACCGCCTTCATCAAGCCCATGTTGCCTTCCTGAATCAAATCAAGAAACGACAAGCCGCGGTTGGTGTACTTTTTGGCAATCGAAATCACCAGACGCAAATTCGCCTCAACCATCTCGGTCTTGGCGCGCATGGATTTGCGGAGCCATTCGCGCAATTCCTTGTAATCGCGCGAATACTCCTCGATTGGCATGCGGAATTTATGCTGTAATTCCGCCAACTGTTGCCGCGTCAATTCCTGGTCTTCCTTGTCGCTTTTCTTCCGGGATTTTGATTTTTCCAGTCTCGCCAGATGATGGCTCAAGTCGTGGATGCGGCGGGTATAATTATCACAAATCGCCACAAATTCCTCCGTGACTTTTTGCTTGAAGAAAAACTTTGGGTAAAGTTTTTGCAAGGACAGTTCCGCGCGGTCATAATCCTTCTGCACGCGCTGTCGGGCCGCGGGATTTTTCAGGACTTGCAACTTGCCGTACGCCGCCTCGACCTTGGTGTTGGCGGTTTGCACCGACCGGACCAATTTCTTCAGCGTTTTCATGTACTTTTCCCGGCTGTCAATCTTCTTGTCCTGAATGACCCTGTCAAACCGCTCGCGCCCCTGCTCCAATTTTTCCGCCAGGTTGATGTACTCTCCGGCGATGAAACCGAAACGGTGCAAATGTTTATGCACACCGGACTCCGCTTCCTCAATGCGCCTGGAAATCGACACTTCCTGGTCGCGCGTCAGCAGTGGAACCTGCCCCATTTGCTTCAAATACATCCGCACCGGATCGTCGAGAATGTCGAGCTTCACGTCGTTCTTGGCGAGTTCGTCCTCGTCGTCCTCCTGACCGCCAAGGGCTTGTTTGTAACGGTCAACCTCGGAACTGTCGATGACGTCAATCTCCAGCGTCCGCAAAAAGCCAAGGATGGACTCGATTTGGTCGGCATTGTTCACGCTGCCGGGCAACGCTTCGTGCAAATCGTCAAAGGTCAGATACCCCTGTTCGCGCGCCAGTTTGATAACGTCGCGCAATCGGGCGTGCCATTCCTCGTTGCCGTTCCACACGGCGGCGACCATTTCTTTTTCCGAAAAGGCGCTGGCTTTCTGGCTGGGCGCGGCCTCCTTGGACTTCGGCGAGGCGGCTTCCGGTTTCATCGTCAGCGGCTTTTCCAGCCGTGGCGGCGCGGCTTTCGCCGGCTTGCCGGCGGCCTTGGCGGGCAGCGGTTTTTTTTTGTCAGCTTTGACCCTCACTGCCAGCGGTTTTTTTTTCGTGGCCTTCGCCGTGTTTTTTTTCTCCGCTTTTTTACCCGAATTCGGGGCTGGAGAAACTTTCACTTTGGCTTTGGGCTTTGACGGCTTTGTTTTGTTCTTTTTCAAGCAACGACCTTCTTTAATTGATTATACCACTTTTTCCCGCTTCGTCAGGGCGCAACTTCCCTTTTCCGAATCTTTCAAAAGGAGGGATAGGTTAACAACTAAATTTTTGCTGTCAAAGTATTTTTCCGCCACGATTAATTTGAAAACTCCCGACAATTCGGGTAACAAGGGTTGTGGACAAAATTATTTCTCCTGAGTCTTTGGGCAATCTCACCGGCAGCGGGGCATTGTACGGGGTTATCGGCTTGCCAATTCAACATTCGCTGTCGCCGATTATGCACGCGGCGGCGTTCAAGCGGTGCGCGCTTGACGCGCGTTACATCGCGGTGGCGGTGCCGCCGGAACAACTGGCGCTGACGGTGACGCGCCTGCGGTCATTGCCGTTCGCGGGATGGAATGTCACGCTGCCACACAAGCTGGCGATTGCCGGATTGGTGGATGAACTCGCCGATTCCGCGAAAAATCTTGGCGCGGTGAACACCGTGTTGAATGACAGCGGCAAGTTGGTCGGCTTCAACACGGACGGCGAGGGGTGGGTACGCGCTGTTCGCGAGGAATTTTCGCTGGATGTGCGGGATTTGCGCATCATGATTCTCGGCGTGGGCGGGGCGGGTGGAGCGCTGGCGAGGCAGGCGGCGCTGGAGCGGTGCGAGAAGCTGGTGCTGGTCAACCGCACCGAATCAAAGGCGCGGGAGTTGGTGTCACAGTTGGCGCCGTGGTTTGATTCTCAAAAATTACTCGGCGCTGATGTTCGCCTGAAGGCGGTGCCGTGGGATGAGGCGCTGATTGCGAAGGAACTGGACCAGATTGATTTGGTGGTGAACACAACGTCAGTGGGAATGAAGGCGGGCGACGCGGCGGTGTTGCCGGCGCGGATTTTGCAGCCGCATTTGTGCGTGTATGACGCGATTTATCGTCCGGCGAAGAGCAAGTTGTTGTCCGCCGCCGAGGAAGCTGGGGCGCGCGCTGCCAATGGGTTGGGCATGTTGCTGCATCAAGGGGCGCTGGCGTTTGAAATTTGGACGGGGCAAACCGCGCCGCTGACCGTCATGCGGAGCGCGCTCCGCACGGCGGCAAATCCCAAATTCTAAAAATCCCAAGGGCGCGGCTGGGGCTAACCGACATTCAAGGGCGCCCGATTTCCGTTGGGCTGATTGTCAGCGCCGTTCTTGACGGGTTGCTCGTGGGCGCAGGGCGGGATTTATTTTTTGTGTCTCACGCCAAAGCGCCACTTTCTCAATCGCCAATGTACCTGCGTTAACACGAATAAAAAAAGGCGGCCACTGAGGGTGACCGCCTTTTTTCCTGTTTGTTGGGTTTAGAACTGGTGGCGGAAGCCTGCGGTCTGGCCCCAGGGCTGGTCGTAGTTGTCTCCGAAGCTCGCCTCGTAGTCGAGGTGGAGTTGGTTGGAGTCGTCGATTTGCCAGACGATGCCGCCGCCCAGCTCGGCACGCGCGCCGTCGATG
>JAITHY010000095.1 GCA_031279715.1 Verrucomicrobiales bacterium
GCGAGTATCAAATTCGCGTGGCGCGCATGACGCCGCAGGGGAGGGGGAATTTGCAGGAACAATTCGAGGCGCTGAAACGCAAGCTGCAAGCCGAGGGTTTGTTCGACGCGGAGCGCAAGCGGACGCTGCCGTTGTTCCCGGAAAAAATCGCCGTCGTCACCTCGCCGACGGGCGCGGCATTACGCGACTTTTTGCAGATTATCCACCGACGCTGCCCGCGGCTGACGGTGCAGGTTTTCGGCGCGCGGGTACAGGGTGATGGCGCGGCGGGGGAAGTTGCCGCTGCCATTGACGAGTTGAACCGGCTCGCTGAGGCTGACGTCATCATCGTCACGCGCGGCGGTGGGAGCTTGGAAGATCTGTGGGCGTTCAACGAGGAAGTCGTCGCGCGCGCCGTGGCAATGTCGGCGATTCCCGTCATTAGCGGCGTCGGGCACGAGATTGATTTCACCATTTGCGATTTCGCCGCCGACCTGCGCGCGCCGACACCGTCAGCGGCGGCGGAGTTGGTGAGCCTCGCTGACAGTGAATGGCGGGAACGACTCGCCGGTTTTGAAAACGATTTGCGCCGCGCTGTGGATGATTATTTGGAAAAATGCCGTTGGCAACTTGCCTCGCACCGCGACCATTACGTTTTCCGCGAGCCGGTGAGAATCGTCGAGCATATGTCCCAGCGACTGGATGATTTTGACGGCGCTTTGCGACGCGGCTTGTCACTGTCAGCGGAACACTCACGGGACAAAGTGAAAAATCTGGGGCAAAGATGGGATCTGGCGGCGCCGGCGCGGAAATTTGCCGAGTTTAGAAAACTCCTGCAAGCCAAAGCCGCCCAACTTCGCCTGCTCTCTCCGCAACAAACTTTGCAACGCGGCTACGCCATCATCTTCAACGCTGAGGGCGGGGTGCTGCGAAACAAACGCGCCCTGTCAGCGGCGCGCGACATCAAACTTCGGGTCGCTGACGGTGAGGTGGGGGCACGGGTACAATCCTGACAATTTCGCCCCGTCAAAAACACGTTCGCATCTGATGCGGACTGTTATTTAACATTTTTTTGCCCGGCTCGCGTGTTCAGCGGGAAAAGTTTAAGCTAGACGAGCGGAGCGATTGGCTGTTTGATAGAATGTTACCAATATGGCCAAGAGCAAGGACAGTTTGACTTTTGAGAACGCAATCGCGCGGTTGGAGGAAATCGTGGAGCGGATGGAGTCGGCGGAGCTGCCGCTGGATCACGTCATCAGCAGTTACGAGGAGGGCATGAAATTGCTGGCGTTTTGCGGCGAGAAACTTGCGGCGGCGGAGCGGAAGATTGAGTTGCTGACGCGGGACAAGACGGGGAAATTGCGACGCGGGGAACTGGACGCAAAAGGCGCTGACGATGACGAGTCAAAGGCGCCGCTCACTCCGAAGGATGAAATCTCACTTTTTTGAAAAATTATGGCACGCATTCTAGACACCATCGACAGTCCGGCGGATTTGAAAAAAGTTCCGTTGGAGCAGTTGCCGACGCTGGCGCGGGAAATTCGAGACGAACTTGTCACGGTGGCGAGCAAAAACGGCGGGCATCTTGGTCCCAACCTCGGCGTGGTGGAGTTGTGCATCGCCATGCACTATACCTTCGACACGCTGACAGACAACTTCACCTTCGACGTCAGCCACCAGTCGTATGTCCACAAGTTGCTGACCGGACGGCGCAGGCAGTTTCACACCATCCGGCAGGGCGGGGGACTCAACGGTTTCATGAACCGCACGGAAAGCCCGCACGACAGTTTTGGCGCGGGGCACGCGGGAACGGCGCTGTCAGCGGCGCTGGGGATGGCGAAGGCGCGGGATATGCGCGGGAGCAAGGAGCACGTCGTCGCGCTGGCTGGTGACGCGGCACTGACTTGCGGGGTCACGTACGAGGCCCTGAACAACATTGCCACGACGACCAAGCGCATGATCGTCGTGCTGAACGATAACAAATGGTCGATTGACAAAAACGTCGGCGCCATCGCCAATTATCTGAACAACATCGTCACCAACGAGAACTACTCCCACCTGCACGAACGCGCGGCGAAATTCATCGAGCGCATCGGCGGCTCCACGGCGGCGCGCATCCTCCGGCGCGCGGAGGAAGTCACCAAGGGTTTCCTGCTGCCAAGCGTGATTTTCGAGGAACTGGGGCTGACTTATTACGGCCCCGTGGGCGGGCACGACATCCCGACACTTATCAAGACATTTGAGTTTCTCAAGCAGCAGGAACATCCCGTGCTGCTCCACGTCATCACCGAGAAAGGGCGCGGCTACGAGCCGGCGATGACACGGCGCAAAGCCTTCCACGGCACGCCCGCGTTCAACCCCAGCACGGGCGAGACCGCCAGCACCGGCACCACACCGACGTTTTCCCAATTACTCGGCGACCACTTGGCGAGATTCGCCGAGACCAATGACAAACTCGTCGCCATCACCTGCGCCATGCCGAACGGCACGGGGTTGGAGCGGTTCCAGCCGAAGTTTCCCGAACGTTATTTCGACGTGGGCATCGCCGAGGAACACGCTGTCATCTTCGCGGCGGGCATGGCGACCAAGGGCTACAAGCCGGTTGTGTCGATTTATTCGACATTCATGCAACGCGCGTTCGACATGATCATGCACGACGTGTGCCTGCAAAATCTGCCGGTGGTGTTTTGCATGGACCGCGGCGGCATCAGCGGCGATGACGGGCCGACGCACCACGGTCTGTTTGACATCGCCTACTTCCGCTGCGTACCGAACGCAATTCACATGTCGCCAAAGGACGAGGACGAATTTGTCGACATGCTTTACACGGCCACGCAGCACGGCGGCCCCATCGCGTTGCGTTACCCGCGCGGCACCGGCAGCGGCGCGAAAATCAAGGCGCGGCCGCTGACCGTGCCCATCGGCAAAGCCGAGGTCATCAAGGAGGGGCGGCAGGTGGCGATTTGGTTTTACGGACGCATGGGCGACATGGCGCGGGAATTGGCGGACCAACTGGAGGCGCGCGGTTACGCCGCCGCCATTGTCAACGCCCGCTTTGCCAAGCCGCTGGACACCGCCACATTGGCAAAATACGGCGCTGACGCCGACCTGATTATCACGCTGGAAGATCATGCGCTGATGGGCGGCTTCGGCAGCGCGGTATTGGAAGAATTATCCGCGCTGAAATCCACGACGCCGGTGGTGCGCGCAGGCTGGCCGGATCTGTTTATTGAACATGGCAAGGAGAGCGAATTGCGCGAGGCCTACGGGCTGAGCGTCAGCGGTGTGCTGGAAAAAACCGGGCCGTACCTGCAAAAAATCAAGCCGGCTCGCGGTTGATTGCGTATGAAAAAAATCGACCCGCGACGTTTGGTAAAAACCGGACTGCTGACGCTGCTCATGCTCAACGGCGCGTGGTCGGCGTCAGCGGCGGGCGGACTGGGAAAAGGAGCAATTCCCGCCTGGGTGAAGTTGCGCCATCAACAACCGCCACCCGCCGATTGCGTGCCAAACCCATCAGGGCTGGAGTATTTGTTTTATGACGAGCAGGTGAATGTCAGCGGCGCGGAATATTTTTCCCATCACGCTTATCAAATCGTCTCGCAGGAAGGGCTTTCGGAGGGCGCGGAAATCAAAATTTTGTTCGACCCTGAATATCAGTCCGTCACGCTACACCGGCTCAATGTCTGGCGCGGCGGCAAGGCAACGGACCACGCTGACGCCGGCAAATTTAAAATCATTCAGCAAGAGCGGGAACTCAGCCGCCGCATTTACAACGGCGAATGCACCGCGCTGTTTTTCATTCCCGACATCCGCGTCGGCGATGTGGTGGAAATGGCATCGACGACGCGGGGACGCAACCCGATTTTCGGCGAACATTACAGCGACGAGTTCACCGTCAGCGGCAACTCGCCGTTCCGGGAGCAAACCATTCGGCTGATTCCAGCGCCGGGACGCCCGCTGACGGCGCGCTGGTTGGGCGGGCAGCCGCGGATGATGACTGAGCAACGCGCGGGTGGTGAATTGCTCTGGCGGGTGGGTGCGACGCCGGCAGTGTGGTGGGAAAACGGCGCGCCGGATTGGTTCCCGCAATATCCGGCGCTGCAAGTCAGCGATTTTTCCTCATGGTCAGCGGTGATTGAATGGGTGCTGCCGATTTATCAGTTGCCATCGTCAGCGGGCAAATTATTGCGCGAGCAGGCAAAAAAATTTTACGCCGCCGCTGACCATGCGGAGGCGCGGGCGGTGGCGGCGGTCGATTTTGTGCAGAAAGAAGTGCGTTATTTAGGCATGGAAACGGGCGCGGGATCGCACCGGCCGTCGCCGCCGGACATTGTGTTGGAGCGGCGTTTTGGTGATTGCAAGGACAAGGCGCTGCTGCTGACGGCGTTGCTGCGGGAACTGGGCGTCGCGGCGGCGCCGGTGCTGGTGAACACCAGTTGGCGCGGGCGAACGGATGAATTATTGCCGGGCACGAATGCGTTCGACCACGTCGTCGTGTTGGTGAGCATCAGCGGTTCGTCGTGGTTGATTGACGCCACCGCTGATTATCAGGCGGGCGCACGGCTCGCTGACCGTCACATGGGAGTTTATGGCAGCGGCCTTGTCGTGCGGACGGGGGAGAGCGGGTTGACCAAATTTGAACTTGGCCGGCACGACACCGGCGGCGTGCAGATTGACGAGCGTTTCATCATCAAGGATTACCACTCGCCCGTGACGTTCACCGTCGCGACCCTTTACCGCGGACAGGCTGCCGATGACGTGCGCGAGGAGTTTGCCACCCTCTCGCGCGAGCAAATTGCCAGGGATTATCGCGACTATTATTCAAAAGCTTATCCGAGCCTCAGGATGACAGAGCCGGTGAAGATGCATGATGACACAAGCAATAACACGCTGGCGGTGGTTGAGCGTTATGAGATCGACCGGTTTTTCGAGTCGAAGCAAGCGGACAAGCGTAAAATTTTCGCTGAGATTGACACCTTGTATTTGCACTCCTATTTGCCGCGCGCCAACTCGCAGGGACGCCGCTCGCCGTTGGAAATGAACAATTATCCGCGCAGTGTCAGCGTGACCACGCGGGTCGAGTTTCCCGACGCCTGGGTGGTCGGAACAACGGAGCGGAAAACGGACACGCGGTGGTTCAGTCACAGCGTCAGCGAGCACAATGTCGGCTCGCGCATCGTGGAACGTCAACACCGGCTGGGCGTCAAGACTGACACCGTGCCGC
Source organism: Verrucomicrobiales bacterium (assembly GCA_031279715.1). Taxonomy (GTDB): domain Bacteria; phylum Verrucomicrobiota; class Verrucomicrobiia; order Methylacidiphilales; family JAAUTS01; genus JAIRPN01. The sequence continues at coordinate 5,207 of JAITHY010000095.1, forward strand.
CGGAGGAGTTGGGCGAGTATCTCGCCAGACGCAAGCAAGTGCTGGACACCAGCGGGGTGCGCTTCACCCACAGCCAGCCACCCGCCGCCGAGCGTGTCCTTTCGCCAAAGGCGCTGCTGGTGATACTGGTGGTCGCGCTGGGTATCATCGTCAGCGGCGTGGCATTGGTCGCGCTCGTGATTTGCAAAGCGACACGCCGGTCATCACCACCGCCGCTGCCCTCTGAAAATCGACATTGATTCCCGCTGACGATGAACTATCATCTCTCGCGCATGAAAATTGTAGTCGCTTATTCCGGTGGGTTGGACACGTCAATTTTGTTGACTTGGCTCAAAGAACAATACAACGCTGAAATCATCGCTTTTTGCGCGGACGTGGGGCAGGAGGAGGAGTTGAAGGGACTTGACAAGAAGGCCGTCCGCACGGGCGCGAGCAAGTGTTACATTGACGATTTGCGCGAGGAATTTGCGCGCGATTTTATTTTCCCGATGATGCGCGCGGGGGCGTTGTACGAAAATCAATATTTCCTCGGCACCAGCATCGCCCGCCCGCTCATTGCCAA
>JAITHY010000183.1 GCA_031279715.1 Verrucomicrobiales bacterium
AAAAAAAACACCGTCATCCTGTTCTTCCCCCTCGCCGTCACCGGCGTCTGCACGCAGGAAATGTGCGACATCACGGGCGGCCTGGCCGCCTACGAAGACCTGAACGCCACCGTCCTCGCCATCAGCGTGGACAGCCCGTTCGCACAGGAGGCGTGGGCGTTGAAGGAACGCATCACGCTGCCGTTGCTAAGCGATTTGAACAAGAAAACCGCCGAGGCTTACGGCACGCTGCTGCACGACTTGCTCGGCCTGGGCAGCGTCAGCGCCCGCGCCGCTTTCGTAATCGACAAGGAAGGCGTCATCCGCTACAGCGAACAGACGCCGACACCGAAAGATTTGCCCAACTTCACGGCGATTCAAAACGTGCTCAAAGGATTATAACCTTTGCCACTGGCAGCGAAAGACGGGCTTCCCCTCCGCCTCGAACTGCCGTTGAAAATCACTTTTCGGGTCATCGTCAGCGTTCCAGGCGCCAAGGTTTTTCCATCCCGCTGACGATGACCATATTTTATCCGCCCATTGAAAATACTCCTCATGGTCAGTGGTGAGGCGCACCACGCCACCGTCAGCGAGCACGCGCCGCGCCGCCGCGAGAAATTCCGGCTGAATGAGCCGGAACTTAAAATGCCGGCGCTTGGGCCAGGGGTCGGGAAACATGATATGAACAACGCTGACGCTGGCGGGCGGGCACATGCGCGCGACCACATATTCCGACTGCAACCGCAGCGCGCGCAAATTCGCCAGCCCGCGCCGCCCCCCGCGTCCGGCGATTTTATTCACACGCCCCTTCAACCGCTCGACCGCGACAAAATTCCGCTGACGGTGACCCGCCGCGTATTCAAGAATAAACCCGCCATCCCCCGCCCCAAGCTCAAGCTCCACCGGATTGGCATTGCCAAACACCTCCCGCCAGTCGAACACTCGCAAAAGATCGTTATTGGGCAGCCACGGGTTGAAATTCAGCGTCTCGCTCATGCGCCAACAATGCCAAACAAACCCAAGTGGGGACACAAAAATTTTTTCGCTTTACAAACCGCGGCAAAACCGGCTTAATACTCGCCCGCCGATTTAAGGCTGGATAGCTCAGTTGGTAGAGCAGAGGACTGAAAATCCTCGTGTCGCCGGTTCAATTCCGGCTCCAGCCACTCTCTTTTTATCAGCCTTCCGAGGCAATGCAGCAAAAGTGCAGCTATTTTTCATTTCATTTTGTCCTTGGTGTCTTCTTATCCCGGCAGCCAATCAAAACGCGTTGTGGGCCGATTCTGCGCGATTGGCGGGCATTTTAGCGGAGGTGTTTTATGAGTTGGGAAGCTCAGGGTTGGGTTTATTTTTTCTCCAAAAGCAAGGGGAACGAACGATTCATTCTCATGGAAATCGCCAAACAGGCGAACGCTGAAGGCGATTGCGTGGATGAAAAATTGGGGCATCAACGGTTGGCGCTCAAAGCCAATATCACCATTCGCCAAGTTCGCCGGGTGGTCAAAAAACTCATTGATATGGGAGAATTGGAAGTTATTTCCGGTATTGGGCGTACCGTAAGTCAATATCGTCTTCCACGAGTAACGCTAGATATAGTGTATGATAAGGTTGGGAGACCACAATTTGTAGGACAGGACATCCATGTCCTCTCTCAAAAATCAGTCCAAAATGTCCTCTCAGACAGGACATCCATGTCCTGACACTATAATACTTAATAATACTAGTACAACACCCCCTACCCCCTCTACGACCCGTAAAATCAAAATTTCAAAAAAAATTTCTTCCCCCCATTCACTCAACGCGCCTAACGGCGCATTGCAGAACGCCCCTGCGTCTCCGCCTTCGGCTCCGACTACGGGGCTTGGCGGCGCTATCGCGCCGCTTTTCGTGGCCGCCGTTGGCGGCGTTGGGCCCCAGGGCGGCAATCCGGCGTCCGCCAGATTGCCGGAGCAGCCACAAGTGATGAACGCCGGTTGGCACGCTACGCTGAACCAATCGCCTGTCGCCGGCGTTCATGCGGTTGCAGTGGCTAACGGGAAAATGAAAGGCGTCAACGGATTGATGTTCAATTCCGCGCTCATTTCGCGTATTGGCGCGCTTTTTGGTCGTACCGCTACCGCACCATGGTCGCGCAGCGAAAAGCGCCTCCTGGGCCATTTGCAAGCGATTCCTGACGAGGATTTGACGGTCTTGGAGTTCGCTGCCGGTCAGCAACCGCGACCCGCCGAGTTTTCGCAAAAACTCAAGCATTTGCTCTCCAACTGGTCAACCCAAACCACGTTGGCGCGTCGCCTGATGGAGGCCGCCCGACCCAAACACATCGCCACCGATTACGCCGCACCGGAATGGTTCGCGTGGTCAGCGTCGTTGGCGCATTTACAAAAAAATCTGCCCGATTTTCGCAACCTGACTGACGGTGAGCGGACGATGTGCGGTCTCAGTTTTGATTCATTACCGGAGACGGAACAAGCGAAATTTTGGGCGTCGCTGACGCCGGAGCAAACGCAATTTTTAACCCAAGCCAAGGAGGACTATGAACGATGGAAAATCCACAATCGGACAAATCGCCACCCACAAACGGCGGGAGACATTGGCGATGCTGGCCGCGATGTCGCCGGAGACAATCGAAATGGCCTACGGCCAAACGGCGCGGCGTACAATGGACGGCAACCGCATCATTTCGCTGACGGTGAACGGCATCCGGCTTCGCTGGAACCTCATCGAAGATTACAGACGGCTTAACCCCCAATCGGAACAAACACCATGCCAAGAATTACTGATGATTTAGCCCAACGCGCACGGGAAATGCCGCTGAACGAGGTCGCCACACGACTCGATTTGACAGGCCGCAAGGAAGGCCGCGATACCATGTGGCGCAACGACCGGTTCGCCATCAACGTCACCGGCAACAAGTTCTACGACCACAAGAACAGCCACGGTGGAACCGGCGCGGTCAGCTTGGTGATGCACGTTCGCGGCTGCACTTTCCGCGAGGCGGTCGGCTGGCTCACGGGCCAGCAACACGAGATTGACCGTGACCGTCAGCACCATTCTTTTTTCCCGCAAGCTGCCACCGCCGCTGATGCTGACGCTGACGGTCAGCGCCGCCCGTTCGCCGAGTTGTTCGCGGAAAAAGCCCGCAAATCGGAGGCGGCGTGGGTGGCGGCGCGAAATTATTTGACCCGCACCCGCGGCATCTCGCAGCACCTCGCCGACCGGCTGTATCACGAGGGAAAAATTTTCGCCAACGACCACAAGCCGAACACCGCCGTGGTGTTTTTGCACCACGACGCTGACGGTCAGCCGCTTGGCTGTTCCTTGCGCGGCACCTACGACCCGAAGCCGGTTTTCAACGGGCAAGGCGAGCAGATTAACAAGCCGTTCAAATCCTGTCTGGGCAGCAAAACCGACGCTTGGTTCACCATCGGTGACTTGCGTGCCGCCCGTGAAATTGTCGTCGTCGAAAGTCCGGTTGACGCGCTGAGTTACGCCACGCTGACACCGAGCAGCCGGCAGGTGGTCATCGTCAGCGTCAGCGGGAACTTTATTCCCGAAAAGCTGCTTCACTGCGTCCACGAGCGGAACCGTGATGGCGGCTGCCTGTTGACCGTCGCGCTCGACAACGACGAGGCCGGCGACGCCGGTCACCGCCGCGCCGTGGACATGATTCACGAGCAGCGGCTGAACGTCAGCGTGACCCGCGAACGTTCAAAGGGGAAGGACTGGAACGAGGATTTGCAACGGCTCCGGCTCAATCAAAAACAATCGGGAGTTCACCTATGGTAACGAGCATCACCACCCCGCGTTTGCTCCACGGGCTGACGGCTTACGGAAGTCAGCGCGGCGTTCGCCGCGCCGCTCTTCCTAGAGCCGTCAGTGCGCTGTCGCCCCGTCGAGCAAACGCCCCCACGTCAGCGCAATCACCATCAGCGTACGCTGCCGCTGACGGTCATTGCGGTATGCAGAGGCAGGGGGCGGCGTCCGCAGCCACTCCCGCCGCCTCGCGCTATTTCCACCTGTCAATATACGCGCCCGTGAGATTGCCACTGCGACAGGCTCCGTGGCATCTCGAAACGCAAAATGTTGCTTTTTCGAGAACACACAGGATAGCGAAAATGCCGGCATCAGAATGCCGTCCTTTTCGCGGCACAATTTTTCTTGCAGAAAAATTGGCCTGGCTAGCGTGCGTCGAGTGCACTTTCGCCTTTGGCTTTCGGGAGGAAAAATCACTATGAAAACCAAACTCAAACGCAGGTACGTCGAAGTCTCGCCCGCTGTCAATGATGCGCTGACTGACTTGGCGAACAGCTTGAAAGTCAAGCGGTCGAAGGCGATTGAGCTTGCCATCGTCAGCGCCGTTGAACGCGCAGTTGCCGCTGACGGTGAAACCACTTTAGCCATGATTTACGAAAAATTAACCGCCATTGAGGAGAGGCTTTTCGCATGAAAAACGGCATCGGTTTGATGAAAAAATCGACGTGGACATCCGCGCTCGACCTCGACTATCTCGACGAAACGTCAGCGGTGAAAAACCAAAAACGGCAGGTTGAGATTGGCAAAAAGTTGAAACAGTTCAACGACTATGCCACCAAAGAGGCCGAGTTTGGACGTCTGTACATCGGCGGATTTTTCAATCAAATCGTGTCGGAAAATCTCGACGGCAGCCACACGTCCACGAGCAAGCTGGACAAGGAAGTTTTGAAAATGCGGACGCATCGGGCATGGTTGACGCACCTCGAAGCGCACGGCACGCCGCGTGGTATTTTGCAGCATCGTTTCGTTGTTTCCATGTCGAAGAAACAGCACGACCAACTGGTCGCCCATGGACTGAATCCCGAAACATTTTTGCATGACCAAATCCGCAAATCCATGACCAAATTCCGCGAGCAATTCCACCGCGACGACTCCATTGGTTACGCCTACGGCATCCACCATGACACCGGAAATTTGCACGCGCATATCGCGTTGTGCCCGCGCACGAAGAAGGGCAAGTACGTCGGCTTCAGCGCACAGTTGAAAGGCAAAAAATCCGCGTCCGGCCACAAGAACCAGATGAAGTTCATGAAAGATTTTTTCAGGCGTGAGAATCAGCGGATGACAGAAAATTTTGTCGACGCCGGCGCGGTCGAGAAATACCTTCACCAGCTTCAACAAAAGCCGAACGCCGAGCATTATTTTTTCATGAGGAAGCAGCAACCGCCGCCGCTGACGCTCACGCAAAACGGTTATTTCATCAATCCGCAGTATCAGGAATTGGTGACCATGCACAGCAAATTGAAGTCGCTGAACGCTGACATTCAGCAGGTGCGCCGCGAGATGCCGGGCGGTTTTTTCCGGGCGTTTGCCGCCTCGCTGCTGGGCATCCGCAAGCGGACGGCGCGTCGTTCGCTACGGCAAGACCAGTGGGGCAGCTACCGCGAAATCAAGAGGCTTCAGAAGGATTTTTTTCAGCTCAGAAAACAATACTTGCGGGCGCACTCCCGCTATTACCGACCCAAGGCTTATGGCAATCAAACTACAGGAAATCGAAACCGAGTCCGTCGGCGAGAAGGACACCAACTCTAGAGGCTGGAAGCTCTGCATCGAGTTCGGATTTCGTCCGGACGACGTGGACGGCTTCCAGTTTTGCGAGGCAAAGGATGCGGGAGAAATCACCATTCCGGCGCTGACGCGGGTGTTTTTCAAGGGCTACACAACCGAGGTGCCCGACGAGGAAAAGGTGTTGTTTGAGTTTTTGAAGACGGAGAAAAATTTGAATCATTATGAACCGGATATTGTGTAACTTGGTTCTGACCATCGTCAGCGGCGCGGTTTATTTCTTAATCCGCGACGCCTTCCCGTGGCCGTACAAAGCCGTGGAATGGTTGTTCTTCATCCTCAGCGTGTGGAGCGCGGCGCTGACTGTCAGCGCCATCATCCCCGGCAAGCCAAGGCCGGCTGTCGTGGTGCTGAACGGCATCACGTGGACGATGGAGGATTTTGTTCGCGGCTGGTTAATCACCGGCAATACCGGTTCAGGCAAGACCGCCGCCGGCATCAATACCATCACCTCTCAGCTCTTCCAGCGCGTGAAAAATTTTGGCGCGGTTTGCCTCGACCAAAAGGGGCTGTACTGGGAAATTTTGGTGGACATGGCCGCCAAGTTTGGCCGGTCGGACGATTTGATTTTGCTGCAAGTCAAGCCGCCTGACACAACGGACGACTGGAAACCGAAGCACACCGTCAATATCACCGGCAACCCGGGCGTGCCGACGTCCACCTACGCGAAAACCATTGTGGACACCGCGTCGTCGCTGACGGGCAAATCAAGCAATCCGTTTTTCGTCACCAAGGCGCAGTTGGGCATTGAGCTGGCGTTCAACATTCTCCGGCACTTGGAATACGAATGCACCATCCCCAACGCCTACGACTTGATTTTCAAACCGCACATTGCCGACCACATGATGAAGCAACTCGGCCGCAAATTTGACCCGCGCAGTCAGGAGCTTTTGGTTGAGTTGCGGGACAATTTTTTAGGCCAGCCGGCGGAACAACTCGGCGGCGTCACCGCCACCATCCAGAACTACCTGGCGTATTTTCTGAATCCCGAAATCGCCGATATTTTTTGCGCCGACGAGCCAACTTTCGACATCCGCGACATCGACAAAGGTCGCATCGTTTGTATCGCCATGCCGCAGAAGTATCAGACCGAACGGTTGTACATCAACACCGTTTTGAAATTGTCCTTCTACTTCCACGCCCTGTGCCGTTTCGACAAGCCGGCTGACGTTCGCAAGCAGGACAATTTGATTGTGCTGTTCGCCGACGAGGGGCAGGAAATCATCACCGGCGCGGAGTCCGCGTTCGCCGACCACCGCGCCGCCGGCGTCATCCGCGAAGCGCGCGCGACCATCGTGCTGGCGACCCAAGCCTACACGTCCATTTTGGGCGCGTTGGAAAAGAAATACGCCGACGTGCTGATGCTCAACTTGTCGAACGAATTGATTTTCCAAGTTGCCAACGACGACTCGGCCAAAATCGCCTCAAAGAATATCGGCGAGCGCAGGAAGCAGGAAGAGAGTTGGGGCAGTTCCGGTGGTCGCTTCAACTACAACTACAAAAACGAAACCAAGCCGTGGTTCGAGCCGTTTGAACTGCGTGCGTTCAAAAAATTTCACTGTGTCATCCGGCACTGCGAAAAAAAATGGAAGAAAACCATTCTGCCACCTCTGGATTCTCATGGTGAGATTCCAGAGTGGTATGAAAACTAGAAAGACAACCAGTATGAAAAAGTACATGATAATGACGGGGCTGCTAATGGCAGCCATAACGACGACAAGTTTTGCGCAGCGATTGCAAAGTTTTGTCATTGATTCGGTTGCCTCTCAAGGTCCCGGCGGGCGTCTGGAATTTACAATAACATTGAGCAAAACTCAATTGGTGATGTTGTTTGCAAGCCACTATTCATCTCATGGCTCTGGTGACTTCATCTCCACCCACTTTGACATTGACGGCACAAATTATGGACATTATGCCACACAGACTACCCCGCCAGATGGGTCGGGCGGTCCACGCCCTCACAGTGGCAGCGGTTATTATTTCCTTGAATTAGCCGCAGGTAATCACACTGTCAAAATCGCGACTGACAATGGCGTTGTAACAATTCCTGATTATAGTGGGAGTGGTTTTATTACAATTCGTGGTGGCAGGGGCGAAATATTTGCCATAGAATTGGGTGAATCTGCCGGCGGATTAAGTCAGGCAGATTTGGCAGCCTTGGAAACCAGCTTGCGACAAGCCATTGCCGCTGGTGACAGCGCCACCGCCACAGCCACTAACAATGCCCTCACGACCTATCAGTCACAAGTGCAAATCACGGTCAATAACTTGCAAAGTCAAATTGATGCCCTGAATACCAACAAAGATGCGCTGGCGGCTCAAATTGCCGACTTGGAACAACAAAGTGACTCCCAGTCCGCATTACTGGAACAATTACAACAAAGCCTCGCGACAACGCAACAGGACTTGTCCGCGCTAACAACGAATATGGCAAACTTATCCGCGTTACTGACCGGTCTGACTGACCGCGTCGCCACCAACGAACAGGCCATTGCCAATTTGCAAAACAGCCTGACATTAGTCAACAATCAACTAATAGCCTACGGCTTGCGCCTGGACGCGCATGGCGCGTTGCTTGATCAGTTGGGCATACGCCTAGACGAGCATGGTAATTTACTGGACACGCATGGCAATCTATTGGACGAGCATGGTGCGTTGCTCAGCCAATTAGGAGTGCGTCTGGACGCTCATGACAATTTGCTGGACTCCCACGGCAACTTGATTGCCAGATTAACCACACAACTGAAAAGGCAACAACAAAAACTTGAGCGTACGACAGATTTAGCTTGGGCTGGTGTCGGCTTGGGCAACACTGGCGTAATAATGACTGCTGGTGCGTTAATCGCGGGTGAAGAGGATCCGAATGCCGCGCTCGGCACCGCCCGGTCAAAAACACAAGCCAGACCCGGTTACAATAAGACAACTGCAACTAAAAGTTCGGCCACTGCCAGAGGCGGCAACAATTACCAAAGCAAACTGAGCGGTCAAAAATAGTCCATTGCCACAACACTACTGTCAGCGATAA
>JAITHY010000234.1 GCA_031279715.1 Verrucomicrobiales bacterium
AACAACTGGTATTGCTTGCCATAATCAAATGTGTCAAGAGCATCAAGGCGCAGGACACCGCTGACTGTCACATCACCGCCAACGCTGAACAAATCCGCCTGACCGTCAGCGTTGAGTGTCATTCGCAATTCGCCAAGCGATGACAAATCACCGCCTACTGTCAGCGCGCCAATAATGCCGGAACCGAACAAATCCAACGCACCGTCAGCGGCAATTTGCAAATTGCCCAAGTCGCGAACGGTGTTGGCAAGCACCAAAGCCCCGTCATTCACCGCGAGGTCACTGTTGGCAAAATCAAATGTACCGCTGAGAATGAGCGTTCCGCCACCGCCCTTGGCAAAGGCGCGGGTGGTGGAGCCGCGGGAAAGAAAAGTGAAATTATTGGTTGCACTGACAGTGAGACCATTGTTCACCTCCATTGTGAATGCCGTGCGCGTGGCATCCAAATTTTCACTGCTGATGGTGAGATTACCGATATTGCTGAAAAAATCGGCATTGTCAGCGGTGGCGCGAATAGTGCCGCCGTTAAGATTGAGGGTAATGGAAGGAAAGTTAGGATCATCATAGGTCATATCGTAGAAGTTGATTATCTCTCTAGTCTCCAGTGTGCCACCTTGCAGGTTGATGGCGATACGCCCATACGGGTTTCCAGAATTAGAAAACCCAAAATGAATATAGTTACTGTTAATTAGCGCTTGGTCTTTGACGGTCAGAACAGTTGGTGTGTTAGATGGAGAAAGGTCAATTCCTCCGATGAAAGTATCACCATAAATCCGACCAACTGTAACTACACTATTTCCGCTAATGTTAACAGTACCTCCGCCTCGTATTGACAAGAAAATACGGACATCAACAACGCTGTGGTTGGTTATATTAACATGCCCACCACTGACTACTAATGTAGAAATTTTAACATTACTGTAGTCAAGCATATTAATAATACCACCAAGAATACCATTATTAATTATGTTTAATTGCAATTGGCTGGAACCACTAGCAGTGAAATTACCATTATTAGTAATCGACTGATTTGTAATTAATGAGCCGAAATCTTTGACTATAATGGAACCATTATTATTGAAAGATGAAGATGTCCCAGTAATCCTAAGTAAACCTTGCCCGGCAATCGTGAGATTGTTGTTACTGACATAACTGATGTCGCTCACGCTATTGCATTCCAACTCTCCGTTGCCATCAATAGTAAGCAAACCTTGGATTTTAATCTTATTAGCCTCTGCCTTGCCGTAATTAACAAATACCCCACTGCTACTGAGAGTCATAATATCAACGTCGTCACTGCTTGTTGGAATACCTGTCCCGCCCCACACACTGGCATTAAACCAATCACCACCAAAAAACGAAGATTGATATGTTGCAGCACTGGCACTAACCGTGACACTCAAAATTAGAATTGTGATTAGTTTTACTTTCATAATTTTTCAAAACTCACCCGCTGACAATGACACTCGAACCACCGCCGCCGCTGGCGATGTCTTTCATGGCAAGTTTGGTGAAATAACGTGAATGATTGTCAGCGGCATTTTTTTCAATTTTTTCTCAATCCGCTGTGCCAGATTTTTAGGCACAGTGATAAAAAACGTTACGGTTTCGCCTCCTGATTTTGAGACTTTCATGTATTACAGAGAATAACAGTGACATTCTTATGGTCAAGTAAATCTTTTTCGCTTTTCAGCGGTTTGTGTTACGTTATTAAAGTGAAAAAACGGATTGCCAGAAACACTGTGCTTATCACCATCAGCGCCAGTGCGCAGTTGAAGCAACAGATTGACGACCGCGCGGCGCAGTTGGGGCGCGACCGCACGAGTTATCTGGTCTGGCTGGCAATGAAAGACCTCGGCCTCATTCCCGACGAAACCTTCTCGGACAAAGCCATCAACACCATCCTCGACATCCTCGAACGCCGCGACGCGCAGAAAAAACACACCCGCTGACATTCACCGTGATGGTCAGCGGCACCTCAGCCCCGTCGGGGCGTAACGTGAATAACCGTGGGTGAAGCGGAGCGGAATCCCTGACGCCACAGGAGTTGCTGCCGTCCCTGCAAGGGGCGAGAGGATGGATGATTTGGTGGAATTTAATCCGCAAGAGTATGTGGCGCGATTTTTTTTACAGGGCTAATTTTCGCCGCTGACAGTGAGCCGTTGCTTCGTGATTGTAAAATTGCGCGGCATGGGTATCTTGATTGCATGGGCATTGCTTACGCCAACATTATTTTGGAAAATCCACGGCGCGCGGAGTTGAAACCAGTCGAGGTCGCGGCGCTGGCGGACACGGGGTCGCCGTATTTGTGCATTCCCGAGACGGTGCAAATGCAGCTTCAACTTGAAGCCACCTCGCAAAAAACTGTCACGACCGCTGATGGCAAGCGCACGATTTGCCCGTACGTCGGCGCCATCGTGCTGGGCGATGAAGTGTTGCTCGGCGCGGTGCCGATGGAGGACATGGACTTGGTGGTGTCGCCGCCCTCGCGTCGCGTTATTGTCAATCCGCTGCACCCCAATTTTGCCGAGGGTCCCGCCAAATAAAGCCATGACCGCTGATGAACAATGGATGACGCTGGCGCTGGCGCTGGCGCGGAAGGGGCTGGGCAAGACCTCGCCCAATCCCTGCGTCGGCGCGGTGATTGTCAGCGGCGGGAAAATTATCGGGCAAGGCTGGCACCGGCGGGCGGGCGGGGCGCACGCGGAAATCGCCGCCATGCGTGATGCTCAGCGGCGCGGGTTTTCCAATTTCAACAGCGCGACGCTGTTCGTCACACTGGAGCCGTGTTGCACTCACGGGCGGACGCCGCCTTGCACGGACGCCATCATCAGCGGCGGGTTCAAGCGCGTGGTCGTCGGTGCGACTGACCCGAATCCATGCCACGCGGGGCGGGCGTTCAAGATTTTGCGCCGTGCGAAAATCGCGGTGACTCATGGCGTGTTGCGCTACGAGTGCGCGGCGTTGAACCGCGCGTTCAATCATTGGATTGTCACGAAAAAACCGTGGGTCGTCGCGAAAGCGGCGCTGACACTCGACGGGGCGCTGACGTTGACAAAAAATCAGCGCGCGCAACTCACCGGCAACGCGGCGCAACGTGACGCCCAACGGCTGCGCGCGGTCAGCGACGCCATCCTCGTCGGCGCGGCGACGGCGCGGATTGACAATCCGGCGCTGACGGTGCGCGGGGTGAAAATTCGCCGGCAGCCGCTGCGGGTGGTGGTGACGCGCAGCGGGAAGTTGCCGAAAAAGCTGCGATTATTTTCCGACGCTGACGGTCAGCGGACGTTGGTTTACAAAAATCAATCGTGGAACAAAATCCTCCGCGACCTCGGCAAACGCGGTGTCACACAACTCTTAGTCGAGGGCGGCGCTGATGTTCACACCCAACTCGCGAAGAAAAAACTGGTGAACGAAGTTGTGTTGTACTACGTTCCCATCCTCGCCGCTGACGCTCAGCTTCCACGCGCCACCGCGTTGCAAAAACTGCCGCTGAAAAACGCGACGCTGACCGTCAGCGGAAGAGATTTGAAATTACAGGGGATTGTATGAAACCGGAGGAATTTGAAGCTCAGTGTCAGCGGCTCGGATTGAACCCGGCGGACTTTCAGGAAAAATTTTCCCGCTCATCCGGTCATGGCGGGCAGAACGTCAACAAAGTTTCGACGGCGGTGGAGTTAATCCACGTGCCGACGGGGCGCAGCGTGAAAATTCAGGATTCGCGCTTTCAGGGCATGAACCGCGCGCTGGCGCGGGAGCGGTTGCTGGAGCAGTTTGCCGCCGACCGTGAGCGTCAGCGGTTGACGCGGCAGGCGGCGGTTTCCAAAGCGCGCCGTCAGCGGGCAAAACGTTCCAGGACAACGAAACGCAAAATGGTCGAGGGCAAACGCCACCGCGCGGAAATCAAGCAAAACCGCCGCGCCGGTTATTAAACAAAAAGCCCGCCACGGTCAGCGGCGGGCTTTTGGAGTGAAGTTTTTTCGTTATTCCTGCATCGCTTTGGCGAATTTCTCGGCAATGCGATTGAATTCCTTGGCGTCGGCCTCGGTCAGGGAACCGGCCTGGGCCTGATACTTCGTCGCCCAATCCTGCGCCTTTTGCGAGAGTGCTTGCAACTCTTGCACGGCGGACATGTCGCCAGTCTTGGCTTTTTTGGCGGCGGCGATGTATTCATCCACGAATTTCTCGTAGTCCTTCACCAGCGAGTTGGAACAACTGGAACTGGCGGATGAGGCGGCGCCCCCGTCGGCGGATTTTTCCTTGCAGGCTGCAAGTCCGAAAACCATCAGCCCCGATAACATTAACACAATGCTTTTTTTCATAGGCGCAATTAGCTTGCCCGCTCAAAGGGAAAAGGCAAGGATTTATTTTTGCCGCGCACTTTCTGAGCGTCTAAAATTTCGCTGTACAAATGAAAAATTCACAGGAAACTATGCCCCCCTTATGAACGAAACCCACATCCGCCAGGTCGCTGACGAACTCAAGTTGCAACCGCGCCAGGTACTGGCCACCGCCGCTCTCATCGGCGAGGGCGGCACGGTCCCTTTCATCGCGCGCTACCGCAAGGAAGCCACCGGCTCGCTCGACGAAGTCGCCATCACCAAAATTCGCGACCGCATGGCGCAACTCGCCGAGCTTGACGCCCGCAGGGACGCGATTTTGAAATCGCTCGACGAACGCAAACTGCTCACCGACGCGTTGAAAAAATCCATCACCGAGGCGCTGACCATGACGCGGTTGGAGGACCTGTACCAACCCCACCGCCCCAAGCGCCGGACCCGCGCCACCATTGCCCGCGAAGCCGGTCTGGAGTCGCTCGCCGATTTTCTTTGGGAGCAAAATCCAGCCGCTGACGTTGACGCCGAGGCGAAAAAATTCATCAGCGCCGGGCGGGAAATCGCTGACGCTGACCAAGCCCTCGCCGGAGCGCGCGACATCCTCGCCGAGCGCGTCAGCGACGACGCCGGAGCGCGCGAGCAAATGCGCCAGCTCTACCGCGCCATCGCCCTCATCCGCAGCAAGATCATCACCGGCAAGGAAGAGGCGGCGGCGAAATTCAAGGACTATTTTGATTGGAAAGAGTCATTGTCAGCGGCGCCCTCGCACCGTGTTCTCGCCATGCGCCGCGGCGAGGCCGAGGGTTTTCTCATGGTTCGCATCCAGCCTGACGAGGCGGAGGCGACCGCGTTATTATCATCAATTTTTGTTAAAAATAACTCAGTTTCCGGCCGGCAAACCCGACTTGCGGTCGAGGACAGTTACAAGCGGCTGCTCGGCCCGGCCATTGAGGTTGAAATGCGCCTGGAATCCAAAAAACGCGCTGACGATGAGGC
>JAITHY010000076.1 GCA_031279715.1 Verrucomicrobiales bacterium
ACGCGGGCGGGCCGCATGATTGATCCGAAGGTTTATCTGGCGCTGCACTTCACGCGCGGCTTGTGATTACTGTTCGCGGTTGGGCGCGGGCAGCGGAGGCGGCGCCAGCAGGGGTGTTAATTTGCCCCACTGATGTTCACGCGCCTTGGCTTGCGCGATTTGCGGGATGTTGAAATATGTCGCCTCGCGCAGATGGTTCACCATCAGCGAGTCGTATAAGTCGAACGCCTCCGGCAGGCGTTGTTGCGACAAATAATAATCTGCCAATTTCAGCGATACGCGGATTATCGTGTTCGGCGACTCAGGGTTGGCGAGCGACTTCCGGTACGCCGTGATGATGTCCGCGGCCGGTTGTTGCAAACTTTGCAAAATCTCCGCGTACCCTTCCCAAAAATATCCCGCTGTTCCCGCGTTCTCCGCCAGCGTGTTCAGTTGCGCGAGCCGTTCCGTCAGCGGTTTGTCGTTTTGCGCCGCCACCAACCGTGACAGCCTCAGCAACAGCCACGGTAAATTCGGCTCATTGGCAGCGGCGATGTTTTTCAGCAATTGGCGCGGGTACGGGCGGTATAACGGGTCGCCCACCATCGTCACCATCCACGACAGCACGGGCTGCGACTGGTATGCCGCCTCGCCGAACGACAAGCCGCTGAGCAAGGCGTTGGCGAATATTTCAATGTTGGGCGTGAAACTGACATACGGCTCGTACACGCAACCCATCGTCGCAGCCGCGCCCTTGTTAAGCAGCGGTCCCGCCCAATGCTGTGTGGCGCTGCGGAGCGTTGTCGCGCTGAACGAATGAATGTGATACGCCACCGCGCCGGGGCGGAACCGGAAGCCCGGCTGTAAAAACGGCCCCTCGCAATGTTCCGTGTACCAGCCGAAGTACAGCGCCGCGTTATCCCAAGGAGTGGTGACAGGCGCCACCTCCGGCGCAATGTCCGTGGCAACTTCAAAGCCAAATTTGCGCGCGCGGTCAGCGGCGTTGCGAATGGCTTGGTCGGCGGTGAAATAACCGTTGTCACGGTCAGCGATGCCGCGCGAGTCGAAATACGCCCGCCCCGTCAACTCGCCGCGTTCCACGCTGACGCTGTCGTCAATCATCCGCCTCACATCCTCAGCCAGCGGCGCGTCCAGCCGCGCCACCAAAATTAACCAGTCCGCGTACGCCGCGGAAAAATGCCGGAACGTCACCGCCGAGTAAAACGGGTTCGGTACGAATCCCCAGCGCGGCGCGCCTTGGCAGGGCAACAGCGCCAGTTCCGAATCCACCGCCGCCGCGTTCATCCTCAGCGCGTCCGGCACGCCCGGCGGCGCCTGAATTTCCGGAGCCTCCGCGATGCGCAAGGGCACGCCGCGCATGAGCACGATGCACCAAACCGGATTGTTCAGTGTTTGCTCCACCGTGTATTCGCCGTCGTTCCAGGTCAGTTTGCGGCGGACACGCTGGAACCAGCCTTTTCGCGTCAGGTAATCGTTAATCGGTTTTTCGATTTGTTCCTGATAAATTTTCCGGGAAACGGTTTCATTCGTGGCGCATTCGATGCCGAGCAGCCGGTCGTCTGGAATTTGACGGGCCGCGGCGTAATATTGCGCGAGTTCCTTGCTTTGAAGGTCGTTGGTGTTGTACACCACCAGCAAATGTCGCACTAATTCCAGCGGGTCATCCTGTGCGCTGACAGTGACCGCCACCAATAGTGAAAGCAGTGCCAATCGGTAAAATAATTTCATAATTCAATGGATAATCCGTCGTAGGCCAGCGTGATGCCGTCGGGCAAATTTCGCTGACGGTCAGCGTGCGAAACATGGTGGGTCAGGTGTGTCAAATAAGTTTGTTTCGCGTTCACCCGCCGTGCCGCGTCAATGGCGGCGGCGATGTGCAGGTGCGTCGGGTGCGGCTGCTCGCGCAACCCGTCGATAATCAGCACCGGGATATTTTGCAACGCCGCCGCCAGTTCCTCCGTCAGCGCCGCGCAATCGGGCAGGTAGGCGGCGCGCCCGCTGATGATGTAACCGAATGTCGGGGTATGGCCGTGCGGCACGTTGATGGCGCGCAGACTGACGCCACCGATGGCGAACTCACGGCCGGCATCCACCACATGCGGCTCCGCGCTGATGTATGTGCTGACCTTCAGCGTCGGGTCGAAGGCGTAGGGAAACACTTGTTGCAACATGGTCAGCGTCGCCTGCGAGGCGTACACCGGCATTTTGCGTCCGGTCATTTCGCAATAACGGCGCAAATCGTCAAACCCCATCACGTGGTCGTTGTGGCAATGCGTGTATACCACCGCGTCGAGATGATTGACGCCGAACGTCAGCGCCTGCGCCCGCAAATCCGGTCCGCTGTCGATGAGAATCTGCCTGTCGCTCCGGATGAGCAACGACGAGCGGAAGCGCCGGTCCTTCGGGTCGGCGGAACTGCAGACGGCGCATTCGCAGCCAATTACCGGCACACCCTGGGAAGTCCCCGTTCCTAAAAATAACAAACGCACCGGAGGAGTGTAACGCAAGACTCAAAACTACCAAGAGTTTTGCGCTTTGAGTTTTGCGCCGGTTTCGCTACGTTAACCGGATGTTGCAATCATTGCGCGTCAAAAATCTGGCTCTGATCGACGACCTGACTTGGGAGCTTGGCGATGGGTTAAATGTGCTCACCGGCGAGACCGGCGCGGGGAAATCCATTTTGATTGACGCGTTCAATTTGTTGCTCGGCGAGAGGGCGGAGAAGAGCCTCGTGCGCGACGGGGCGGAGGAGTGCGTTGTTGAGGGGAACATTGCTGACGCTGAGTTTTTGAACGCGTTGCTGGAGGAAAACGGATTGGAGCCTTGCCAGGACGGCGAGGTGTTTTTGAGGCGCAGTTTCGGCGTCGCCAGGGGGGGGCGGCAATTTATCAACGGCAGTCCCGCGCCGCTGACAGTGCTGAAAAAAATCGGCGATTTGCTGGCGGATTTGCACGGGCCGCATGACCATCAGTCGCTGTTGTCGAACGCGAGCCAGTTGCAGGCGCTGGACGCTTATTCGGCGCTGACGGTGAGGCGGCGCGAGGTCGGCGGGTTGTTCCGTGACTGGCAGCGGTGGCGCGCGGAGTTGGAAGGGTTGAACAACACGCCGGCCGGTGATTTGCAGCAGCAGCTTGATTTTCTTGATTTGCAAATTGGAGAAATCCGCGACGCCGGGCTGACGGAGGCGGAGGAGGAGCGGCTGGAGCGTGATTATCGCGTGGGCAGCAATTCGCGGCGCATCTTGGAAATCGCGGCGGCGATTGAGAATTTGCTGAGCGAGGGCGAGGGAGATGTGTTGTCCTTGTTGGCGTCGGCGCAAAAACAATTCGCGGAGTGGCAGCACATGGATCCGGACATTTCATCGTTGGCGGGGCAGAACGCGGCGGCGGTGGCGCAGTTGCAGGAATTGACGCGGGATGTGCGCGCGCGCGCGGAGGCGACGGAGCTTGACGCGGAGCGATTGCGGCAAATCGAGGAGCGCTTGAATTTGGTGCAAAGTTTGAAGCGCAAGCACGGTTCCACTGTCAGCGCGGTCTTGGGGCGGCTGGCGGAGCTGGAGGGCAGGCGCGCGGGACTGGCCAATCGCGGGGAGCGGGCGCGGGAATTGAAGGACTTGATTGCGAGGGCGGAGCGGGCGCTGACGGTCACGGCGGAGGCGTTGAGCAAGGAACGCCAGAAAGCCGCGCCGTCACTGGCGAGGGAAATTTCCAGGCAATTGAAAGACCTTGGTTTCAAGCAGGCGAATTTGACGATTCAGGTGGAGCGTCTGGACACTGTCAGCGCCGACGGTGTCGACCGCGTGGAATTTTGTTTCGCGCCCAATCCGGGAGAATCCGCCAAGCCGCTGAAAGCCATCGCCTCCAGCGGCGAGATGGCGCGCGTGATGCTGGCCATCAAGAGTGTGCTGGCTGAGGCGGATGCCATACCCATTTTGATTTTTGACGAGGTGGACGCCAATGTCGGCGGCGAGACGGCGCTGGC
>JAITHY010000103.1 GCA_031279715.1 Verrucomicrobiales bacterium
GGCGCGCGGGACGGTGCAAACCGTGCCGGTGATTATCAGCGCCGATAGTGTCGTCAAATCCTTCGCCGCCCACAGCCGCACGCACGCCGCGCTGGAAAAGATTGCGGGCCCAGAGCGGCCGCGCAAGCTGTACCGGCCGGAGATGGTTTGGAAGGCGAATTTTGCGGATGGTCGGGATCTGCGCGCCATCGCCGCCGAGCGGTTGGGGAACAAGGCGCCGGAGTTTGTGACGGCTTGCCTCCAGCGCGATAAAAATGGGACGCCCAAAAACAAAATCACCGTGGCGTGGGAGCGCGCCGCGGACAACGCCACCGGCGGGGAGGCGGCATGAGACGCAACACCAAACCCCTGCGGTACCGCAAGTGCGGCGCGCCGCTGACGGTGGATGAAAACGCGGTGAGATGCGTGTGCGGCGAGTATTTGCTTGCCGGGAAGAAAGGAGCACGTGATGAAAAAGCTGATTGTGAAAATTGACCAATGTGAGGTCGCGTATCCGGTGTTGTTTGCAGTGCTGGGGGCGGCGGGCGGCATCGCGTGGATGCTGGTGTTGTGCGCGCTGGGAGGGGAGGCGGCATGACGGCGGCGCAACGCATCATGCTCTTCCGGCTGCTGGGCCAGGCGGCGCGCGCGGCGGACTGCCGACGAGGAGTGGCGGCATGAGGTGACCGCGCAGGCGCTGGGCCGGGTCAAGTCGTGGACCAAGCTCACCAACGGCGATGTGGACAGAATCAAAAATTTGCTGCTGACCATCAGCGGCCTCGGCACGGGCGCTGGGCTGCCGCTGCGCCTTGACGGCGAGCAGGAGCGCGGGTCAAGGGCATTGAGCAATGGCTGCCGGCCGGCCATCCGGGGCGGCGCGGGGTGTTTTTCCCGGAGTACGTCGAGACAGTCAGCGCGGCAAAATTTGGCCGCGGGGACTGGCGCGCGCTGTCGCTCTTGTGGGGCGGGCTGGTGACGGTGGCGGCGCTGGCGGCGTGGCTGCTGCTGGGCGCCGCTCTGTGGCTGCGTGATCAGATCGAGGACTTGGCCAAGGCCGTCGACCGGGCGCATGACTGGCTGGTTGACCACTGGCGGGGAGGACGGTTATGAGTGTCGGTTTTCACAAAACCAAAACCGGACGGGTCGCTTTCAGCGGCGTGGATTATCTGGCGCTGGCAGAGCAAATCAAAAAGGATCCGCGCGCACGGGCGCAACTGGCGCGGGCCGCCGGCGAAGTTGCGACGGCTGCGTCACGCAGAGCGGATGCGAAAAAACGGGGGAAAAATGAAACATGAAAAAACTCTCGGCAGTTTGTGCGCCGGCATCGGCGGGTTCGACCTTGGCTTTGAGCGCGTGGGATGGCGGACGGAGTTCGCCATTGAGTTCGATGACGTCAACCGGGCTGTGCTTGCCGACCGATTTCCTCGCGCGCGGACTTATAAGGACGTCCGGGACTGGCGTGCACATCGCCTGCCCGCCGTGGCCTGCGTCGCTTTCGGCTCCCCTTGCCAGGACATCTCCGTCATGGGCAGCGGCGCGGCCATTCGCGACCAGGTCTTGACGGCAGTCGCAGCGGATTGTTCTTCACGTGCATGGAGGTTGTCGGCGCGTTACGCCCCCGGTGGGTCGTGTTCGAGAATGTTGCAAACCTGTTGCATTCCAACGCTGGCCGAGACCTTCAGACGGTTGTCACGGCATTCGCCGAACGCGGTTACTTGGGATCTGCGCGGGTGCTCGATTCTGCGTATTTCGGAGTGCCCCCCAAGCGCCGTCGCCTTTTCGTGGTCGCGGGTCTTGGACGCCGTCCCCCGCGCCGGTTCCTGGCTCACGCCGGGCCAATGGAGTCGTTACCTTGCGCGGGTGGCTCGCGCTGGTGGGGAAAACCGGCGGATGCTTGGGCTGGCTATACTCTTACGGCGCCGGACAAACACCGCGGACAAAGCTCCCGCATCAACCTGGGCAACGAGCTTCTCGTTGCTGAGGAGGACGGATGGGGTGCGATGGCTGAGCGGGGGCGAGAGGTTGAGCTACATGGGTTTCCCTGCGGACTGGATGCGCCCGACACTGAGGAGGCTTATGCCGCGGGCAATGCGGTCGTGCCCCAGATTGCTCAATGGCTTGCTGAACTTTTAAACGAGGACGAGACATGAAAACGGTGTTGGACGTGTGCTGCGGCGGGCGCATGTTTTATTTTGATAAGCGGCATCCCGCCGTGTTGTTTGCTGACATCCGGCGGGTCGAGCACACATTAATTGATGGTCGAGCGCTGACGGTCGCCCCGGATGTGCGGGCGGACTTTACCGCATTACCATTCATCACCGGCAAGTTTCGTGTGGTGGTTTTCGATCCGCCACACTTGCGGCATGCGGGAGCCAAGTGTTATTTGGCGCTCAAGTACGGGCGGCTTGGCGCCGACTGGCGCGAGCAATTGCGCCGCGGCTTTGCCGAGTGTTTCCGCGTCTTAAAACGCGGTGGGTTGTTGATTTTCAAATGGTGTGAGACTGATATTCCAGTTGCGCAAATTCTGGCGCTGACGCCGCATCGACCCTTGCTGGGCCAGCGTTGCGGCAAGTCTGCCAAAACGCATTGGATAATTTTCCTAAAACCATGAAACCCTTGCGCGAACGTTTTGCGGCTATGCGCCGGTTGGCCATTGACGCGGCGGAGGCGTCCGCCATTGCCCGCGCTGACGATGAGCGCGGCAAGGCCGCCGCCATGAGCTGGCCGCGCACCGGCCGGGCGAGCCATTTAATGAGTCCTTTCGCCGCGTCAATCGGGCGCGGTTTGCGAAATACAAAAACAACAAATCGTATGAAGAACCAAAATGAAAGAATGAACATGCAGGCCGAAGACAAAGTGAAACCCGCTGGCCGGGCGGCAAATCAAGGTTGCTGGACGAACTCCTGCCGCTCGTCCCGCCGCACAACTGCTACGTTGAGCCGTTCGCCGGCGGACTGGCGGTGTTGCCGGCGAAAAAGCCCTCGCCCATTGAGGTGATTAACGACGCCAACCATGACTTGATAAACTTTTACCGCTGTGTCAGGTTTCATCAAGAGCCGCTGCTGGTCGAGCTGGAATTTGTGTTGAACAGTCGCGAGGAATTTAACGACTTCCGCCACCAGCCGGGGTTGACGGACATTCAGCGCGCGGCGCGCTGGTTTTGCCGCAACAAGATGTGCTTTGGCGGCTCCAACATGGACAGTTTTGGCGCCTCGGCAAGCACAGCCATGAGTTCCCGCGTCGCGCGGATGGAGGCGATCCGCGCGCTGTCTTACCGTCTGGACAAAACCACCATCGAGCACAAGGATTGGCTGGATGTGGTACGGCAATATGACCGCAGCGCCACGTTTTTCTTTTTAGACCCGCCCTATACGGGATGCAAAATTGATATGTATGGAGCCTGGGACATCAACACTGTCAGGCGATTGCGCGACGTGTTGCAAATCATCAAGGGGCGGTGGTTGCTAACGCTCAACGACACACCGGAAATTCGCCGCGTGTTCGCGGGTTGTACAATCAAGGCCGTGACGCGGGCGCGCGGGGTTAACAACCAACAAGGCGGGCGGCAATATCACGAGCTGATTATTCGCCCGGCAAGTAAGCCGTGAGATGTTTTTTCCCAAGCTTTTCACGGACGGACTGCAATACCATACGCCGGAAAGTTTTGCCGGCGGGCAACAGGTGTTCGTATGGCCGCAAATCCACCGGCCCTTGCTTCACCAGCTCGGCGAGTCGGGCTTTATCTAACCAGCGTTGGGCTTCTTCTTTGGCCTTTTTCCAACTTATGCCGCCAGTACAGCCAAACCCACCCGGAAAGCACGCCCAAAAACTTCGCGCTTCGCGCTGTTTTCGATGCGAAGTGAAACGAAATTACCCGTGAAAATGGCAATCTGTTCGCTTAAATGCCCCAAAAATCACCATTCGGAAATCTGTTAATCCGACGCAAAAAACAAACTTAAACACCCCTCAAACCCGCATAAATTGCGGATATTCGCGCCTTTTCGCGGATTGGAAACCTGTTGTCTGCCACACCACGTTTTCTGTGATAGATTTCCGGTTAGAACTGATAGCGATATCCCGCGTTGAGACCCCAGGGTTTGGTGAACTTGTCGCCGAAGGAGGCTTCGTAGTCGAGGCTGAGTTGATGGGCGGCGTTGAATTTCCAGATGAGGCCGGCTCCGATTTCCGCGCGGGCGCCGTCGAGGTTCGGACGCCATTCTCCGCCGCTGGCTTTGACTTTTCCGCCGGTGCTCACTTGTTCGACGCCGCTGACTTTCACGTACGG
>JAITHY010000199.1 GCA_031279715.1 Verrucomicrobiales bacterium
GACGGCGCCGTCATCAACGCGCGGGACGGCAGCGTGCTCAACGGCGGCTTGCTCAACAACAGCGGCACCGGTTGGTTCACCCTCGCCGACAGCGCCGTCAGCGGCACCGTCCAGAGCGACGGCGGCGCGTTGCTCGCTGACGTTCAGCGGAGCGTGTTGAGCGGCGATGTGGTTGAGTTGAACAACGGCGTGGTGTCGCTGGCGCTGAGCGATAACAGCACCGGCGCCGGCGGCTGGCAGGGCGGCACGCTGAACCTCGACTCGACCAGCGGCTGGACTTTTGACAAAGATTCGCTGTTGACCGCGCTGCGCAACAACGGCGTGGTGAATTTCACCGGCGGCGCGAACAAGACGCTGACGCTCGGCGAGTTGAGCGGCAGCGGCGAGTTTCATTTGAACACCGACCTCGGCGCGAACCAAAGCGACACGCTGACCGTCACCGGCAGCGCGACCGGCTCGCACACGCTGACGAACACCAACACCGGCTCCGTCCCCGACGGCTCCGCCGCGCCGCTGCTGCTCGCCAGCGCGCCGAACGGTGACGCGATGTTCAGCGGCGAGTTGAGCGCGGGTTTGTACAAATATCCCGTGCAAAACGGCGCTGACATCGGCCTGGGCGCCGGCAGCGTGCACAGCAGCGTCGCCGTCATCAAACACAGCATGTGGTTCGCGCAGCAAAACAGCCTGGTGAAACGCATGGGCGATTTGCGGTTGACCGGGGAGGCCCGGCGTTCGTTGAAAAACTCGTGGGTTGACAACGTCTGGCTGCGCTCGCACGGGCAGCAGTTGAACGTCGGCGCCAGCGTCACCGGCGCGTCGTTCAAGCAATTCGTCTACGGCATGGATTTCGGCGCCGACCACCGCTGGCAGTTGGACAATGACAACGCCTTGTTCGCCGGCGTTTTCGCCGGCTACGGACGCAGCGACCTGGACTACCGGATCGCTGACACTCACGGCGAGATGGACAGCTACCACGGCGGCTTGTACGCGAGCTGGCTGAACCGTGGCGGCTGGTACGCCGACGTGACGCTGAAGGTGGCGAACATCGCGCACGACCTGGACGCTGACAATCTGCGCTCGAAGTTTGACGACTTCAACATCGGCGGCAGCGTGGAGTTGGGCAGGCGCTTCACGTTCAGCGACGCCTGGTTCATCGAGCCGCAACTGCAAATCAACTACCTGCACAACCTCGCGGAAAACTACAACCTCGGCCCGATGCGCATCCACACCGACGACCTGGACGCCTTCCAATTCCGCGTGGGCGCGCAATTCGGCCGTGTCATCAAGCTGGCGAACGGCGGCTTGTTGCAGCCTTATCTGAAAGTCAACGGTGTCGAAATGATAAGCACCGGCGGAAGAATCGGCACCGGCAACCAGAGCTTGCGCGCCCGCATGGACGGCGCCCGCGCCGACATGGGCGCCGGCGTCATCTGGCAAGTGGACGCTGACAATCAACTCCATCTTGATTACGAAGCGAGCTTCGGCGACAAATACGACAAGCCCTGGGGCCTGACATTGGGTTATCGGCGGCAGTTTTAAAACAACCACGGAACACACGGAATACACGGAAAAATAAAATTTCCGCGCATTCCGTGGTTTCCCGTGGTTAAAAACTCAACCCCCGCGATAATGGCTCGGTGTCATCTGCGCCTGGCGTTTGAAGACTTTGCAGAAATACGACGTGTCCGTGAAACCGCACGCCGCCGCCACCTCGTCCACCGTCAGCGCCGGATTTTTCAGCAAGTCCCGCGCCTGCCGGATGCGGCGGGCGGTGAGAAATTCGTTAAACCCGACGCTGCCCTCGGCGCGGAACAGCCGCGAGACATGGCCCGGGTTGAGCCGGAAATGCCGCGCCACTGTGTCGCGCGAAATCGGGCGGTGAAAATTTTCGTGGACGTGCAGGCAAATGCGCTCGTACGTGTCGCGCCCCTTGCGCCCCTGCCGCGACTCCCCGGCGCGCAGCAAGCCGGCGCATAATTGCAAAATCGCCCCGACCAGCAGCCACCCCGCGCGGCCCTGTTGCTGGGCGGGGGCGAGGGCGGCGAAGGCGTTGAGGATTTGGTGCAGCGGGTCGCTGATGGCGCAGTGCAGCCCGGCCTTGTCCGATGCCGGCGGCTCCACGCCTGTGCCGCGCTGGTTGACGAGACTGATGCCCATGTGCCGTTTGCCGAACAAAAAATGCAGCACGCGCGAGCGCCGCCGCCACGTCGGGCGGTTCCAGCGGTTGGCGGGAATGAACAGGATTTCGCCCGGCTTGGTGAGCGTCAGCGCGGGTTTTCCGTCCAGCGCCAGTTCGTTTTCATCCACGCCGCTGACGGTCACCGAGATGCGGTGAAAATGCACCAAAAACGCCAGCGGCGGCGGCGCCTGACCCTCAGCGGCGACCGTGATTTTTTCAATGCATTGCTGTTTTAGAAAGCGTTCAAGGGCGCTGACAATGTGCTGGCGGGCGGTGGCGTCTGGCCGGTTCATGGCGGGATAATATCACAATAATCCAACCGGCGGGCAGCTTATTTTTTCACCGCCGCGCCGCCGTTTTTCATCCTCAGCGGCGCTGATGTCACAAAAATCCAACAAATACCATGCTTTTTTTATATGCCGCCACAAGGCCCCGAACCGACAATCAACGCATTGGAGAATTATTCATGAAAAACAACACAATGATAAAACGGGCCGCCTTGCTCGGTGTGATGGTCAGCGTGGCGGCGTTTAACGTGATGGCCGTTGAACTGGACTGGGACGCCGACCCTGACGCGCCCGGCATCCAAAACGGCGCCGGCGCGTGGAACCTCACCGGCAGCAACTGGTGGGACGGCAGCGTCAACGCCGTGTACTCCGGCACTTATGGCGCCGCCGCTCCCGACATCGTGTTCGGCAACGGCGCGGACAGCGCGGGCGCCGTGACCGTCAGCGGCGCGATTTACGGGCGCAATCTCGTCATCAACAGCGGCGGCTGCCTCTTCCAAGGCGACACGCTGAACTTCGACGACGGCAGCACCGGCAGCGGACGCCTCACTCTCAACGCCACCGGCGCCACCACCACGTTCAATAATGTGCTGACCGTCAAACAAATCCTGTTCACCGCCGCCAACCAGACGCTGTTGCTCAACAAAGGCAACAACTCCGGTTTCCTTTATTCCTACGGCAGTGTCACCGCCAGCGTCAGCGGCGACATCGCCGCCAACTCCAGAACCAGCGCCGCCAAGCTCTCCGGCGGCCAGTACAATTCATCCAATTTCAGCGTCAACATCGGCGACACCGTCACCGACAGCGGCGGACTCGCCATCAGCGCCGGCGGACGGCTC
>JAITHY010000148.1 GCA_031279715.1 Verrucomicrobiales bacterium
ACGCGCGCGGATTGTTTCAGCGCGGCGGCGAATTGCACGGCGACCTGATACTCAGCGGCGCCCAGGTAGGCGTTGCGCGAACTGAGTGCCACCCCGTCAGCGTCCCGCGCGATGGGAGCGCGGATGATTTTCACGGGAAAATTCAAGTCCCGCGCCATGCGTTCCAACACGTCACACTGTTGCGCGTCTTTTTGCCCGAAAATTGCCGCGTCGGGTTGCACGATGTTAAATAACTTGGCCACCACCGTCGTCACCCCGTCAAAATGCCCCGGACGGAATGAGCCGCAGCGCCCCTTGGAAAAATGCGACTCGCTGACCGTGACCGACGCATCGTCAGCGTGCAAATTTTTCGGCGCGAACAAAATATCCACGCCACTGTCAGCGGCCAGTTTTTGGTCGCGGACAAACGGGCGGGGGTACTTGGAAAAATCCTCATTCGCGCCAAATTGCGCCGGGTTTACGTACACACTCATCACCACCACGTCACCGTGCCGCGCCGCCAGCCGCGCCAGGCTCAGGTGTCCCTCGTGCAGCGCGCCCATCGTCGGCACCAGGACGATTTTTTTGCCCTGGCGCTTTAATCGCAAAGCTTCGCGTTGCATCCGCGCCGGATTTGGGATAATTTGCATGTTTGTTTAACGAAAGAATATAGATGTCAACCAGCTACATACAAAACTTATTTGCGGACCGAATCGGCGGAAAACGTTACGGTCTGGACACCGCCATTTATAAATTTGAAAAAATCAAGCGCGCCAAACGCGCGGCGCAGCAGGAGCGTCCCGATGTGGAATTGTTCGACCTCGGCGTGGGCGAGCCGGATGAGAAGGCGTTCCCCGAAGTCTTGCGCGCGCTGACGGTCGAGGCGGCGAAGCCGGAGAATCGGGGCTACGCTGACAATGGCGGAACGCCGTTGAAGCAAGCCGCCGCGCGGTATTTGAAAAAACTTTGCGGCGTCGAGTTGAATCCCGACACGCAAATTTTGCACTCCATCGGCAGCAAGGCGGCGCTGGGCATCCTGCCCGCCGCGCTCATCAATCCGGGCGACGTGGCGCTGATGACGACGCCCGGTTATCCGGTGTTCGGCACACACGCGAAATATTACGGCGGCATTGTTCACAATTTGCCGCTGACGGCGGAAAACAATTTCCTGCCTGACCTCGACGGCATCCCCGCTGATATTCTCGCCAGGGCCAAGACGCTGGTCATCAACTATCCAAACAACCCGACGGGCGCGAGCGCGACGCCGGAGTTTTTCGCCAAAGTTGTGGCGTTTGCGCGGCAACACGGCATCGTGGTTATCCACGACGCCGCCTACGCCGCGCTGGTGTTCGCGGGCAAACCGCTGAGCTTCCTCGCCACGCCGGGCGCGCTGGAGGTCGGCATTGAGTTGCATTCCACCAGCAAGTCTTTTAACATGACGGGCTGGCGCTGCGGCTTCGTCGCGGGCAATGAACTGCTGGTCAAGGCTTACGGCGATGTGAAGGACAACACCGACAGCGGGCAATTCCTTGGCATCCAAAACGCCGCCGCGCACGCCTTCGACCATCCTGAAATCACCGGGCAAATCGCGGCCAAATATTCCCGAAGGATGGATTGGCTGGTTACCGCGTTGAACAAAATCGGCTTCCGCGCGCGGAAACCGCAAGGCTCGTTCTTCCTCTACGTCGCCGCGCCGAAACGCGCGGTCGCCGCTGACGGTCATGCCATTGAGTTCGCTGACGGCGAGGATTTTTCGCAATGGCTCATCCGTGAGCACAGCATCTCAACGGTGCCGTGGGACGACGCCGGCGCGTATGTGAGATTCAGCGTCACTTTCCAAGCCCCGACACAGGCTGACGAACAGCGGGTCATTGAGGCGCTGGCGGTCAGGCTCTCGCGTTACAAGCTGGAGTTTTAATCCTTCACCGTCAGCGCGGTGACGGCGGCCATCACCTCGTTGCTGATGGCTTGATAGTTTTTGGTTTTGAGGTGGGGGGAGTTGGCGAAGGACAGCGGCGCGCCATACACCACCGTCAGCGGCGTGAACAGCCTGGGCCTCCCGTTGCGCGGCCACGCGGCGTAGGCGCCGAAAATCCGCGCGGGCACCACGAGCGCGCCGCTCCTGGCAATGGCGAGGCCGAGACCGGGTGCGGCGGGTTGCGGGTTGCCGTCAAGCGTGCGGCTGCCTTCAGGGAAGAGCAGCACGCCGTCGCCGCGCTTGGCGGCATCAATGATGCGTTTCAAGCCGGCCATGTCGGGCTTTTCCTGGTCAACGGGCAGGGCGCGGATGGAGGGCAGAATTTTGTCCATGATGGGCGGCGTGAACAGCGTCTTGCGGGCAAGGAAAAACAGGGTTCGCTCAATTTCGCAACCCACGGCGGGCGGGTCGAAAAAGCTTTCGTGATTGGCAGCGATGAAAAATCCGCCGGTGGCCGGAATGTTGTCCAGGCCCGCGACGCGGAAGTTGTGAAACAGCCGGAAATAAATCTGGCACAAGCCGCGACAAAATCGAAACCAACCGTCCATAATTACAAAGCGTCAACTTTTTTCGCTGACAGCCCGCGTTCACGGCAGAGCCGCAGGATTTTTTCCACAATCATGTCCGCGTCATCGTAAGTGGCGTCCACCAGGATGGCGTCCGCCGCCTTGGTCAGCGGGGCGACGGCGCGGGAAGAGTCGACTTTGTCGCGGTTGGCGACAGTGTCAGCCTGCCCCTGTTGCTGACGGCGTTGGGCGCGGATGAGCGGGTCGGCGTCGAGAAAAAATTTGAACACGGTGTCGGTGAAAACGACGGTGCCGATGTCGCGCCCTTCCATCACCAGCGGTGACAGGTTGCGGAGTTTGCGTTGCTCGATGACCAGTTTTTCCCGCAGCTCGGGAATGGCGGCAATCCGGGACACGGCGGTGTTGACGCGTTCCTCGCGAATAAACGGCGCGGGGTCGCGCCCGTCGAGTTTCATGTGAACCGCGCCACCGCTGATGGTGAGTTCAAACGGTGCGCTTTCCACCAGGCCGCTGACGCTCACGCGGTCGGCGGGGTCGGTGTTTTTCTCCAACGCCAGCCACGCGAATGCGCGGTACATCGCGCCGGTGTCCACGTACGTGAAATTTAACTTCGCGGCCAGCCTGCGCGCCACGGTGCTTTTGCCCGAAGCGGCGGGGCCATCAATGGCGACTACGGGATTCAACATAATTTTTGTTGTCCGCCAAACACGCCAAATTACTTTTGGCGTTTTTTTGTGTTTTGCGCGGGCATCCTTTCTGTTTTCGGTTTAACCAATCGTTTTACACCGCTCACCAGTCCGGCGCCGATGCGGAATTTTCCAGCGATATCGCCCGCCATGAGTTGCTCCAAATGCGCCTCAAATGCCGGGTATGAAGTTTTGATGCACGCCGTATCCTCAATGCGCGACTCACCGTCAGCGAACAACCCCAGCACCGCGAACGCCATCGCAATCCGGTGGTCGCCGCGGCTCTCAACCCCGGCGGCGCGGATCGGGTTGCCGCCGTGAATAATCATCCCGTCCGGCTGTTCCTCCACGTCAACGCCGAACTCGCGCAAATGGCGCGACACCGTGGCGATTCGATCAGACTCCTTGAGCCGCAATTCCCGCGCGTCCTTGATGACCGTCTGACCGTCAGCGAGGGCGCCCGCCACCGCGATAATCGGCAACTCATCAATCAAATTCGGAATTTCCGCGCCGCTGACGGTCGTGCCGCGCAACTTGCCGCCCTCCTCAATCCGCAGCGTGCCGTACGGCTCGAAATCAGTGCACTCAACGTTTTCCTTAATCTGCGCGCCCATCCGCATCAACACGTTTAGCAACGCCGTCCGCGTCGGGTTCAGCCCGACTTTGGTCAGCCGCAGCCGCGCGCCGGGCAGCGCCGCCGCCGCCACCAGCCAGAACGCCGCCGATGAGAAATCACCGGGCACGTGCAAATTTTTTCCGTTGAGCGTCGTGTCGCCGTAAATTTCAACGCGCCGCCCGCCCAGGCGAATGCTCGCGCCGAAATGTTGCAACATTCGCTCCGTGTGGTCGCGGCACACCTCCGGTTGCTCCACCACTGTCAGCCCCGGCGTCTGCAAGCCGGCCAGCAGGATGGCGGACTTGAGTTGCGCGCTGGCGACGGGCATTTGGTAATGAATGGGTTTGAGCGCCGCGCCGTTGACCGTCAGCGGCGGCCGCATATTCTCGCCCTCGCACGTGAGCGTCGCGCCCATGAGCGTCAGCGGCTCAACAATGCGCCTCATCGGACGCCGGCTCAGCGAGGCGTCTCCGAAAAAGCGCGTCGTGAACGGCTGCCCCGCGACGAGGCCGGCGAGCAGGCGGATGGTCGTGCCGGAGTTGCCGCAGTCCAGCGGCTCCAGCGGCGCGCGCAATTTTCCGCCGCGTCCGCTGACGATGTAACTGGTGCGGTCAATGGTTTCAATCTCCACCCCCATCGCCTGCATGGCTGACAGTGACGCGAGGCAATCCTCGCTGGACAAAAAACCGGTGATGCGTGTCTCACCGTCAGCGAACCCGCCGAGCATGACAGAGCGGTGCGAAATGCTTTTGTCGCCCGGAACTTGCAATTCCGCGTTGAGGCGACGGGTCGGGTGAATTTTGAGGTGGGCCATAAACCGGATATTAAATCATGGATTGACGCGGATGGACACGGATTTTTTAAAATAACCCGCGCCGCTTTTGGTTGGCGGCGGCGAGCAATTCGAGCAATTTGATGCCGTCGCCGCCTTCCAGAATCTCGCGCGCGGACTGGATTTCGGATTGTAATTTGACCAGGGCGCTGAGGATGGCTTGATGGTTGGCCTTGAGAATGTCCACCCACAATTCCGGCGGCCCGGCGGCGACGCGCGTGGTGTCGCGGAATCCGGGGCCGGCGACGCGCAGACTTTCCGCGCTGACAGTGTTCACCAGCAGCGTGGCGAGCAGGTGCGGGAGGTGGCTGATTTGCGCGACGTGCGCGTCGTGCTCCTCCGGCGTGAGCGTCAGCGTGCGGCTGCCAAGCGATTCCCAAAACGCGCGCAGTCCGGCGACGGTGTGAGCCTCAGCGTCCGGCGCGGGTGTGATGATGGTCACGGCGTTTTCAAACAAATCGTCGCGCGCCGCCTCAAGGCCCGACTGCTCGCTGCCCGCCATCGGGTGCGAGCCGGTCCAGCGCGCTTTGTTGAGCAACAGCGGCGACAGCGCGGCGTGCACGGGCGCCTTCACGCTGCCGACGTCGGTTACCAGCGCGTCGCGTTTCAGCGCGGGCAGCATTTGTTGGGCCAGCTCCGCCATCGCGGGCACGGGCGGGCACAGGATGACGAGGTCACTGTCAGCGACGGCGGCGGCGGGCGTCGCGCAAACCTCATCGGCCAGTTTTGCGTCGCTGAGGGCCAGCCGCGTTTCCTCGCGCCGCGCCCAGGCCTTGAGCGTCAGCGCCGGATTTTTTTTTCGCAGCGTTTTTAAAATCGAGCCGCCCAGCAAGCCCGGGGCGAGGACGCTGACGGTCATCAATTTCACAGCACCCCCGCCAGCGCGCGCTCGAATTTTTCCATCTCCGCCGGCGTGCCGATGGTGACGCGAATCCACTCCGGCAGGCCGTAGCTTTTCATGCAGCGCACGATGACGCCGCGTTTTTGCAATTCGACAAACACGCGCCGCGAGTCGCTGACGTTGAGCATCATGAAGTTCGCGTGCGAGGGGACGCTGGCGATGCCGCGTTCCCTGGCGAATTGTTCCAGCCGCGCCAGGCCGGCGAAGTTCAACTCGCGCGTGCGCCGCTCGTGCTCAGTGTCAGCGACCGCGGCGAGCGTCGCGGCTTGCGCCATGGCGTTGATGTTGAACGGCTGGCGGCAGCGTTGCAGGACGCTGATGAGGTCGTGATTGGCCAAACCGTAGCCGATGCGCAGGCCGGCGAGTCCCTGGATTTTTGAGAATGTGCGTGTTGCGACGATATTGTGGCCGCGCCGAA
Source organism: Verrucomicrobiales bacterium (assembly GCA_031279715.1). GTDB lineage: Bacteria > Verrucomicrobiota > Verrucomicrobiia > Methylacidiphilales > JAAUTS01 > JAIRPN01. The sequence continues at coordinate 5,938 of JAITHY010000148.1, forward strand.
TCCAGTCCAGCGTCGGCGGCGGGTTTTCGCAAAATTCGTAGTATGCCTCGTCGAGCACGACGACGATGTTTTCCGGCACGCTGACGATGAACTTTTCCAGCGCCTCATTGTCAGCGCGTGTTCCCGTCGGATTGTTGGGATTTGTGACGAACACCAATTTTGTGTCGGAGCGGATGGCGGCGCGCATTGCGTCAAGGTCGTGGGCGAAATTTTGGTCCGGCGCCTCGATGAACTCCACATCGAACAACTCCGCCATCAACTTGTACACCGCGAAACTGTAACGGCTTGCCACCACGCTGCTCCTGCCGCGTTGCGTGAAGCCGTGAAACAGAAACTCGATGATTTCATTCGAGCCGTTGCCGAGGATGAGATTCTGATATTCCACGCCTTGTTTTTTGGCAATGGCCGAGGCGAGTTCAAACGACGCGCCATCGGGGTAAATATGCATTTTGCCGGCGGCTTGTTTCATCGCCTCCACCGCCAGCGGCGAGGGGCCAAGCGGATTCTCGTTGGACGCGAGTTTGACGATGGTCAGCGGGTCGAGGCCGAGTTCGCGGGCGACTTCCTCAATCGGCTTTCCCGGCTCGTACACGTGCAGTGATTTCAAGTTGGCGTTGGCAAAATTCCAGACTGGCATAGGGTTGGTAAAATAGCGGGCCAGTTTCAAAATTCAAACGCCAAATAAATTTCTAATTTCAAAACAGGATGAAAATGCTAGCTTCGCGGCGTGATGAAAAATTTATTATTGTTACTGGCGGCGCTGAGCGTCAGCGTGGCGTCGGGCGCGGGCCGGTCGGACGCTGACATTGAGCGGGACGCCGAGGCGCGGATTTACACGCGGTTTTACGAATATGTGATTGAGCGGACCGGCGATGTCGGCGCCAATGTGAAAAATATCAACGTCTGGATGTCGGCGCTCGACGCCGTCGCCGCCGACCCGAAGGCGAGTGTCAGCGGCGGCAAGGGCTGGGCCGGCATGGGCGGCGACGAGCCGGTGCGCGTGCCGGACTGGTTCGCGCCGGAGGATTTGAAATTGTTCCGCGACGGGCTGGCGAAAATTCCGGCGGACAAGGCGGCGCTGACCGGGGCGCGTGACGCGCTGTGGCCGCTGCAACTCGGCAATCTTGACGCGAAGCAATACGCCGGGTTGCGCGCGCCCATCGCCGCTGATCTTCAGCGGGTGGAAAAAAATGTCGCCGCCTTGCAAAGCCGCGCCCTTGCGCTCGCCGAGGCGGGCGAGACGCGACTCGCTGACATTGACCCGCCGGGAAAATTTTTGCTTGCCACGCGAGGGGATTTGCAAAGTGTCGTGAGCCTCAGCGGCTTTCTGTCCGGGGACAGGCCGGACGCCGCCAAGGCCGCCGGGTTGTTGGAAAAATTAAAAACCTCCGCCGCGCGGCACGCCGCTGACGCTGAGCGGTCGCCGGAAAAAATCAGGGATGCCATCACGCGGTTTCAGCGCGCCATCACGCGCTACACGGATTATTTGGAAAAAAACATCCTGCCCGAGTTGCGCGACAATGGCGCGGTCAGCGACCTGTCGATCCTCGACAGCCTCACCGGCAGCGTGACACGGTGTTACGATGATTTCGTCGCCGTCTATAACAGCGAGGGGGGGCACGCCTTCAAACGCGGCGCCGACAATTAAGAAAGCATTTATATGAGCGAGGCAGAATTGAAACCGGAACCGAAGAAATCCTCGCCGCTGGTGGTGTTGTCCATCGTGGCGGTGTTCATCATCATCCTGCTCGCCGCCGGCGGCGGCATGGTGTACCACGGTGTGAGCGGTTATCTTGCGCAAAACAAAAATTCAGCCGCTGACAGTCCGCCCGCCGACGGTGTCCCCGCTGACGCTCAACCGGCCGCTGACGCCCCGCCCGCCGAACCCGCCAGGCCGGACAAAAAATCCAGGCCCGCCGCTGACACTGACGGCAACGCCGCCGTCGCGTTTCACAACAAATTGCTCGGCTTTATCGGTACGTCGCGCGCGCCGTTCAAAAAAATTGACCAGACGATAAAAAACTCGGAGGAGTTCATCATCCGCGGCAACTCGCGTCCCGACTGGGGCCGCGTGTTCGGCCCGATGGAAAATTTTGACAAAATCCCCGTGTATCCGTTTGCCGCGCCGGACAGCTTCGGCGCCGCTGACCGTGAGTTTTTCAACACGCGCATCGAGCTGGTCAAAACCAACTGCGCCGCGCTGCTGAAGCTCGACAGGGAACTGGCGGATTATTACACCGCCGAAAATTTCAAGGACGACTGGCACAAAAAATTTCTCGTCGCCGCGCCGAAAATTTACGCGCTGATGGACGCTGTCGCTGACGCTGACAATGAAATGTACGAGCGTTCCAACGCCATTACGGAGGAGATAGACCGCCGCAATTTGGCGAAGACGCCTTGCGGCGTGTACATTCTCAACATGCGCCACATGCTCGACAAGGCGAAGTTGCAGGGCAAGGCGCTGCTCGCGCCCGAATTGCGTGACACCCGCTACGGCATGGGCGTCAGCGACGCTGAGCGTGACGAAATGATTGCCCGCGCCAAGCCCGCCGCCGACCAGGCGGACGCGCTGGCGAGGGAGCTGGACGGCATGGCGGAGAAATACGCCGCCGCTGACCGTGAGAAAATCAAGGGCACGAACCTGGAGCGTGAGTACGACGCCTTTTTCAAATCCTACGCCGCCGCCCGCCCCGAGTTGACGCGCATCATTCGCGACCTGCGCGAGAAGGGTTATTACAACGACCAGCATAATGTGAAAAGTTACATGGAGGACCTGATTCGGGCGCACAACCGCTTTGTGGATATTTTGAACGGAAAATAATGCCGGGCAAATCGCAAGGGTGAAAAAATTTGTATTCGGAATGCTTGACGTTTCGGTCCATATTTGGGATTGTGCTGACTCCAGTTTTTATGAACATTCACGAATATCAAGCCAAGGAGTTGCTCGAAAAATTTTCCGTCGCCACGCCGCCCGGAAAAGTCGCGTTCACGCCCGACGAAGCGGAACAAGTCGCGCGCAGCATGGGGAACAATCTCGTCGTCAAGGCTCAAATCCACGCGGGAGGGCGCGGGAAGGGGTCGTTCACCAACGGTGTCAAGGGTGGGGTGCAACTCGCCAAAACCGCCAGCCAGGTCAAAAGCATCGCCGCGCAAATGCTTGGCAACACGCTCGTCACACACCAGACGGGAGCGGACGGCAAGGTGGTTAAAAAGGTGCTCATCGCCGAGTCGGTGAACATTGACCGTGAGATTTATTTTGCGATTGTGATGGACCGGGCGATGAACGCGCCGGTTATCATCGCCAGCCGGCAGGGCGGGATGGACATTGAGTCCGTCGCGGCGAAATCACCGGAGGCGATTTACAAGGAAGTGGTGAATCCGGCGCTGGGTTTGCAGCCGTATCAAGCGCGCAAACTGTCCAAGTTGCTCGGCTTTGCGCCGGCGGACATGAAGGATGCGTCCAAACTTTTCCACGCGGTGTACAAGCTGTTCATGGCGAACGATTGCTCGCTGGTGGAGATTAACCCGCTGGTGGTGACCAAGGACGGCAAGGTGTTCGCGCTCGACGCCAAGCTGAACTTCGACGACAACGCGCTCTTCCGCCACCCCGAAATTCTCGCCATGCGTGACCTCGACGAGGAAGACCCGCGCGAAGTCGCCGCGTCAAACTTCGGGTTGAATTACATCGGTCTCGACGGCGACATCGGTTGCATGGTCAACGGCGCGGGACTGGCGATGGCGACGATGGACATCATTCATTTTTACGGCGGCGAGCCGGCGAACTTCCTCGATGTTGGAGGCGGCGCCAACGAGCAGCAAGTCACCGAGGCCTTCAAAATCCTCACCAGCGACAAGCGCATCAAGGCGATTTTGGTCAACATCTTTGGCGGCATCATGAAATGTGATATTATTGCCCAAGGCATCATCAATGCTGTCCGTGCGACCAGCCTGCCCGTGCCGTTGGTGGTTCGGTTGGAGGGCACCAATGTTGAGAAAGGGCGCAAGTTGTTGCAAGAATCAAACCTGCCCATCATCGCCGCCAACGCTCTGGCTGACGCGGCGGAAAAGGTGGTCAAAGCGGCGAAGGAGCAAAAATAATATGTCAGTTCTAGTTGGGAAAAACACGCGGCTGGTGGTGCAGGGCATCACCGGTAAATCGGGCAGCTTCCACGCGAAAAGTTGCATGGATTATGGCACCAATCTCGTCGCGGGCGTCACTCCGGCGCGCGGCGGCGAGTTGTTTGAAGGCAAAGTGCCGGTGTTCGACACGTTGTTGGAGGCGCGCAAAGAAACCGGCGCCAACGCCAGCATGGTTTTTGTCCCGCCGGCTTTCGCCGCAGACTCGATTCTGGAGGCCGTTGACGCGGGTGTTGAATTAATCGTCTGCATCACCGAGGGCATTCCCGTGCAAGACATGATGCGTGTGAAAATCGCGCTGAAGGACAGCAAGTCACTGCTCATCGGCCCCAATTGTCCCGGCATCATCAACCCCGAAGGGCGATGCAAAATCGGCATCATGCCCGGCTACATTCACCAGCCCGGAAAAGTCGGCATTGTCAGCCGCAGCGGGACGTTGACTTACGAGGCTGTGTGGCAAGTCACCAACCGCGGGCTTGGACAATCCACGTGCATCGGCATTGGCGGCGACCCTATCCATGGGTTGACGCAGCGCCAGGCCGTTGAATTGTTCAACAATGATCCCGACACCGAAGCAATTGTCATGATTGGCGAAATCGGCGGCAGCGAGGAAGAGGAAGCGGCGGCGTATATCAAGCAGCACGTTAAAAAGCCAGTCGCCGCCTTCATCGCCGGACAAACAGCGCCTCCCGGACGACGCATGGGTCACGCTGGCGCCATCGTCAGCGGTGGAAAGGGAACCGCCGCGGCAAAGATTGACGCGTTGCGCGAGGCGGGCATCGCCGTGGCGAAAACTTTGGCGGAAATCGGTGACACACTGGTTGAAGCCATCAGACAGAAAAAATAAACTCATATCATTATGGCAAACAAACTCCACATTCCAGGCCCCATTCAGGTCTCCGAAAAAACATTCAAAGCATTCAGCAAACCGATGGTTGGGCACCGCTCCAAGGATTTTCAAGAACTCTATGCCCGCGTTCAGCCCGGCCTGCAAAAATTGTTCTATACCCAACAACCCGTTTTCGTCGCCACCGGCTCTTCGTGGTCGGTCATGGAAGCCGCCGTGCGCAACCTCGTAACCAAGAAAGTGTTGACTTGCATGAACGGCGCGTTTTCCGACAAATGGCATGGTGTCGCCACTACCAACGGAAAAGCCGCCGAAAAATTACAAGTCGAGTGGGGGCAGCCCATTCTTCCCGAACAAGTCGACGCCAAGCTCGCCACCGGTGAGTTTGATGCCGTGACGCTCATCCACAGCGAGACCTCCACCGGCACGCTCAGCCCGATTGAAGACATTGCCAGATTGAAGCGGAAATATCCCGACGTGATGTTCATTGTCGATGTGGTCTCCTCGCTGAGCACGAAGAAAATTGTGTTTGACGAGCTTGGCGTTGACGTGATGCTCGCCGGTGTGCAAAAGGCGCTGGCATTGCCGCCCGGCGCCGCCGTCTTCACCATCAGCGAGGCGGCGCTGAAGAAGGCGGGGCAAATCGCTGATCGTGGCTACTACGGCGACTTCGTCGAGTTCCGCGCCAATCATGACAAAAACATGACGCCAAGCACGCCGTCCATTTCGCATTTCTACGCGCTGGAAAGCAAACTCGACGAAATCTTGGCCGAGGGGCTTGACGCCCGTTTTGCGCGGCATTTGGAGAATGCGATGATTGTCCGCGAATGGGTGCGGAAAAATGGCTTTGAGTTGTTGCCTGAACTCCAATATGCCACCGTTGGCTTAACTTGCATCAAAAACACCCGCAACATTGATGTGGCGGCGCTGGTGAACTGGCTGAAGAAGAACAAGAATATCGCCATCGACGGCGGCTATGGCAAAATCAAGGGCGCCACTTTCCGCATTTCCAGCATGGGCGACGAAACGCCCGCCGGTATTTACGAATTGATGAGTTGCTTGGACGAGGCTCTCAAGGCGACTGGCG
>JAITHY010000028.1 GCA_031279715.1 Verrucomicrobiales bacterium
CCGGCCTCATTTGGAAACTCAACGCCGCCCATCACCTCAGCCTCGACTACGAAGCCTCCTTCGGCGACAAGTTCACCAAACCCTGGGGCCTGACAGCGGGTTATCGCTATCAGTTTTGAAAAAACAATCCACAGATTGACGTGGATTGCGCAGATTTTTAAAAATAAATCATCTGCGCAATCCGCGAGATCTGTGGATAAAAATGACTCCGCGTTTTTGCGTAAATCCCCAAAATCCCGAAGGGATTAAAATACCCGTTGATGCTCAATCTCATCTCTCGCACCTTTTTCCAACCGCCGAAACTCTTCCGCACCGTCAGCGGCATTATGTCAAACTCCCCCAAAAACTCCGCAAATCCTCCGGCAACGGCGCGCTGGCGTTCACTGGTTTTTCATTCCAGATGAACGTCAGCGCCGCGGCATGGAGGGCGTGGCGGTTGAGCAATAATTTTTCCGCCAGCGCGGGCGTCCAACCGTTTTCAATAAATTCCAAATAACATTGTTCATCCGGCCCGTAAATTTTGTCGCCGCACACGGGGTGCCCGCTGTGGCTCAGGTGGACGCGGATTTGGTGCAGCCGTCCCGTTTCCAATTCAACCTCCAGAAACGAAAACGCCCGGCCGTCAGCGGCGTGTTTCACCTCCAGCCGCGCGAACCGTGTCACCGCCGGATAGCCGCCGGCCATGACCCCCTGGCGAATGTGCACCGCGCCGCCGACCCGCCCCAGCGGCGCTTCAATCACGCCGCGCTCCGGCGTTTTACCGCTGACAATGGCGAGATATTTTTTTCCAATCTCCCGCCGCATGGTCATCTTGCCGAGCCGCGACGCCGCTGACGGTGAGCGCGCGACGAGCACCAGCCCGCTGGTCTCGCGGTCGAGCCGGTTGACGATGGCGATAAACTCGCCGACGCGCTGTTGCCGAAGCCATTCAAGCAGCGTGAACTGGCCGTCAGGCCGCGTCGGATGAATCAGCAAATGCGCGGGCTTGTCCACTACCAGCCAGTCCGCCCCCTCGCTGACAATGAGCGGCGTCGCTGACGGTGAGAGATGTTGCATCCGCCGATTAAAGCAGCAAAGCCGCCGCCGCCGAAGAAAAATTTGCCGCCGCCGAGACAGCGTCACATGATAATTCCACGCGCTGGCGGACAGGGCCTTGTCACGTTCGTGTTTGAAATCATGAGTCTCAGCAGCCGGCCTGCTTCCACAGCGGTAGCGGCGTTCAAAGATTTGCCTTGGCAAACAACTGCGACGGTTTCAGCCCGAGCACGATGGCGACACGGCGGATGTTGATGAAAGAGATGTTTTGTTCGCCGCGCTCAATGTGACCGATATAGGTGCGGTGCAAATCGCAAAGCTCGGCGAAATCCTCCTGGCTGACCTTCAGCGCCTTGCGACCTTCCCGGATGGCGTTCCCCAAAGCTTTCAACTCTTTTTTGCCCTCTTGCATAAAGGACAACAACTAAACTTTTTTTTACATCTACACCCAATGACTGGCATCTTTAATAAGGCGTGAAACAAATGAACCAAGGGAGAAAAACAAAAATGAAAACCAGCATTATCAACAAACTCGCCGCCTTGCTGAGCGTCAGCGGCGCGGGTTTATTTGCAACGCTGTTTGAAATTGGCTGGAAACAACTCGCCCAGGTCCAGTTTCAGCGCCTTCGCCAGCACATAAAGCTCGGCATCGTTGACGCCGCGAATGCCGGCTTCAATTTTTGCCAGTGTGCTGCGGGTGATTTCAACTCCGCGCACCGTGCAGCGCGCGGACAGGGTTTCCTGAGTCCAATTCCGTTCGTGACGCAAACGCCTGACAGTGCCGCCGACCACATTAAATTTATGCTCCATTCCGGAGCTTGACGCTACAGGGTGCCACCGCTAATTTAGCGCTATTATAGAGCAAAATGATTTTTATGAACCAAATTCAAAAGGAGAAAACAAAATGAAAAACAACATCATCAACAAATGGGCCGCGTGGCTGCTGACATTCAGCGGCCTGGCAGCGTTACCGCTGACGCTCAGCGCGGCCATTACCGAAAACACCGGCACCAACATCACCATCAACGCCGGCTCTGGCACGGCGAAGAACAGTGTGACTTATAATAACAACGGCGTCGCTGCCACTCGGCCCATCTACGTCAGCGGCAGCGGCTGGTTCACCGGCACGGACATCACCGTCAGTGGCACCGCTGCCACCGGCAACGGGCGCAACGGCGTCACCATCGAAACCGGCGGCACCGTCAGCCTGACCGACAGCGCCATCACCACCACCCTCTACGGCGTCACCGCCAGCGGTACCAGCACCGCCATCCTGAACAATGTCACCGTCAGCACCAACGTCACCAGCGGCCACGGCATCAACCTTGCCACCTCCTCCGCGCTGACGATGATTGGCGGCGCCATCACCACCGACGCCACCGGCGCAACCGGCATCAACCTCAGCGGCGCCAGCATTGGCACGTTGAGCAACGTCAACATCACCACGCAAAATGGCACCGGTATCAATTTGAACACTTCCGCCAGCGCCACCGTCACCAGCTGCACCCTTACTTCGATAGCAAGTGTTGGAATGTTACTATCAAATGCCAGTTCGCTGATAGCCACTGATCTTACTATTCGTTCGTATAGTCGAGGACTTACCGCCAGATCAGGTGCCACCGCCAATCTGACCGGGGTGAATATTTTGACCGAAAGCATCAACGGCTGGGCTCTGCGCTCGGAGAACACCGGTGTTATCACCGTCAGCGGCGGCACCATTCGCACACTGGGCGTAGACGGCCGCGGGCTCGCCGCTGCGGGTGGCGGGACCATTTACGCCTCCGATTTGGTCATCGAAACCATCGGTAACGGAGCCAACGGGCTGGATCTTGGTTACGATTATGCTCTTCCCGGCGGGCGCATCTTCGGCGACAACCTGACTGTCACCGTCAGCGGCGCCGACGCGCATGGCGTGAACTTCACCACCAGCGGCACGGTGGAATTGATGAACAGTTCTCTCATCGTCAGCGGTGAAAACAACCATGGCGTGAACATGGGCAGGGTCAACTCCAACACGGGCGACTACCGCGTGGAAATCCACGGCGGCAGCGTCGAGTCCGCGCAGGGCGGCGGCATTGCCATCAACGTGTTTCTCCCGCGCGCTGACGGTGTGTATGGTGCGGCGGCGGACATTGCCGCCGGCGGCATTTACGAGGTGCTCATTGACAGCGGCGCGACAGTCACCGGCGCCGCCGCGCTGGCGGTGGGCAGCATCTTCACCGGCACCGATGCCGGCGGTGACTTGGTGGACGTTGACAAACTGACCGTGGCGACTGTCACCGTCAGCGGCAGCTCCACGCTGACCGGCGATGTCAACATCCGCGATACCGCCGCCGTAGTGCTCACCATGAGCAACCGCTCCACACTAACCGGCGACCTCACTACCAGCGGCGCCGCCACGCTGAACATGACCCTTAACCACAGCACGCTGACCGGCCTCTCCACCGTGAGTGACAGTGGCATTATTAACCTGTCCCTGACAAACGACTCAACTTGGAAGCTAACCGGCAAATCAAAACTCACCACTCTGCGCGGCGCGAATGGCGCGCTCATCACCATCGCCAACGTCGAGGGCGGGGACTTGACCGTCAGCGGCGGCATCAGCGGACAAGCGGCGCTGAATCTCACGCTGGGCAACGGCGTGAAGGGACAAAAGGAAATCCACGTCATTGTTGACGAAAGTG
>JAITHY010000040.1 GCA_031279715.1 Verrucomicrobiales bacterium
ATCGGGACGGCGTTGCCGAGAGCGATCAGCCGCGTCAGCGTCGCTTGCAAATTGGCGCAGACTTTTCGGCTGTCCAAATCCCAGCTCGTCACGAGAATTTGCGCGGCATGCAAGCCGTGTTTTTTGAACGCCTTGGAATACGCCTCCATCAGCTTCGGCTGGCCGATGGTGGCGCAAGCTTGCAAACCCTGACGGTCAGCGGGACGTTTTTTCAAGCCCATCACCGACATTCCGGCGCTGATGGCGCCCGATGAAACCATGACAACGGCGCAGCCCTTGCGCCGCAACGCGTCGATTTGCCGCGCGAAATTTTGAATGAGCGCGCGGTTGACGCCGCCGCTGTTGGTGAGCAGATTACTGCCGACTTTGACCACCCACAGGCAGTGTGATTTCATTCAGGCCAGTCCTTGGTGACCAGTTGCCGCGCGACGCCAACGCCGCGCGAGAAGGATTTGAAGCGGCCGATCAGGCGCCATGCTTGAGCCAGAGCTTCGAGCATGCCCACGAATTGTATTTTCCGGCGAAAGGCCAGCGGCAACAGCACGCCGGCCAGCGGCGCGGCTATCACCAGACCCGGCCTGAACTTCGACAACAGCGCGGAGCCGGCCTCCAGCCAGTGCAGACGGGTCTCGACTTGTCTCCAGTCGCGCCCAAACATTTCCCGCTGCGCCTCGCACACGCCGACCAGGCGGATTTTTTTCTTCCGCAGCCCTTTTACTTCCCTAAGCATTCGCGGTCTCTCCTCAACTGGTTGAGTGTTTCCTCAAACGGTTTCGCCGTGCCGCCGAGGGTTTTCCTCAGGTAACAAGCCGCCACCGCCGCCGCGGACAAATACAGCGCCGAGAGCACTGTCAGCGCGACCAGCAAATGGTCGGGGTTGCGCCAGAGCGCCAGAATCACCAACAGCGTCGCCAGCGCCAAGCCCAGCGCGCCCAACACCACCGTCAGCACCGTCCAGACCAGCGCCTGAATGATGCGGATTTTTTCCTCGTGCAATTCCGTCACGAACAAACTGCCACGCGTCTCCACCATGCCAATCAAATTGGTCGCCAGCCGCTTCAGCGAGGTGAACACGCCCGGCCCGGATGTGAATTCTGACATACGTTATTTCCTGTTGATGAGAATGCCGATGAGCAGTCCGACGCCGAACGCGACGCCGATGGATTCATACGGATGCTCGCGGATGACACGGTCAGTGTGCTTCGCGCCCTCAATGACTTTCTCGCGCGCAACACCCTCGATTTGCCTGAGGCGCTCGCGGGCGGCGGCGAGTTTTATCGCCAGCTTTTCGCGGGCTTCGCCGGCTTTGCCGCGCAAGTCATCACCAGCGGCGTGGATCAACGCCTCGGCGTCGGAGATTACTTCCTTGACATCACTAACCAACTTTTCTTTTGTCACAGCTTCGGTCATGCGGTTATTGCAACAGAAAAAACGCCGCGGCGCAAGAACAGATACCGCGTATCAAAATTGACTTTGTCCGCCAAGCCGCCCATGATGGCAACTTCGCATGAATCATAACCAAATTTTTTCCGGGCATGGCGTGTCATGGCTGACGCAAGGGATTTCCGCCGCGGTGCTGTTGTGTTGCGCGACGCTGATAGTCGTGACTTCACTGCATTGGGGCGGGATGGTGCCGGAGGTGGCGGTGTGGCTGTTCCCCGTCGGCGCGGTGTTGTGGGCGCTGATAATGACGGCGTGCGCGCGGAATATTTTGCGCGGGGTGATTACGGGCGGTTGGTTGGAGTTATTCGTGCTGCTGTGGCTGGTGTACGCGCTGTTCTCGTATTTTCGCGCGCCCGCCGAGTATGTGGCCCGGTGGGAGTGGCTGTGGATTTTGACGTATGCGGGGGTGTTTATCTCGCTACGGAATCTGGTTCATTATCAGCGGTGGCATTACTGGCTGCTGGCGGTGATTTTGGTGTGCGCGGCGGCGGCGTGTTTGTTCGGCTTAATGCACCACGAGGGGGTTTATAAAATCTGGGGGCTGGAGCGTCCGGATTACGGGCCGCGCATTTCAGGGACGTTTGGGTGTCCCAATCACTTTGGAAATTTTCTCGCCATGAGCGGGCTGGTCGCCGTCGGGTTTGGATTTTTCAACAAGATCAAGTGGCCGCTGAGGTTGATCTGCTTCTATTTGTTTGTCATGTTCAGCGCGGGAATTTTTTACTCGGTTTCACGCGGGGCGATGCTGGCGTGGACGGCGGGAATTTTCATGGTGACGCTGTTTCTGTTCATTGACAGCCGCACCTCGTGGAAACTAAAGCTGGGATTTTTGCTGGCGATTTTGCTGGGTGTCGGCGCTTGTGTTTTTATCGTCACCAACAATGAGTTCGCCCTGTCGCGCGTGGAGCAAACGATGCGCGGCGACATCCGGCTGCTGCTGGCGGAGGACGCCATCAAAATTTGGGGAGAGAACAAGTTGCTGGGCAGCGGGATGGCGACGTTTGATTTCTGGCACCAGCGGCTGCACCAGGACGCATTTTTCGGGCGCGCGATTTACACGCATAACGATTATTTGAATTTGCTGTCGGACTACGGACTGGTGGGCGCGGTGATTGTCAGCGGCTTCCTCGCGGCGCTGGTGGCGCGGTTGTGGGCGCGGACGCGGCGCGAGCTGGAACCCGCCGACCAGCAAATCGCCGCGCGCATGGCATGGTGCGTGCTGGCGGCGATGGCGGTTCACTCGACGTTTGATTTCAATCTGCATATCCCCGCGTGCGCGCTGGCGTTCTTCGGCATTGTGGCGGTTGGCGCGGCGCAACCGCGGCGGCAGCAAACCGCGGGATTTCTCGCGCACGCGGGCAGCATCGCGCTCATTGTCAGCGGCGCGGTGGCGTTGTATTTTCTTGCGACGCTGACGGTGAAGACCGGGCGATCGTTGCGTTTTTTCAACCAGCCCGAGGAACAACTGGCGGCGCTGTCCCCGGAGCAAGTGGCGGCGGACGTGGCGCGGTTGCGCCATCTCGACCCCGCCAACAATGAGGCCTTTGAAAAAGCCGGTGACATCCTGCGTTTCCAAGCCGCCATGTTGAACCGGCAAATCAACACCGCCGCTGACGCCGCCAAATTATTAATCGAGCGGGAAACCCTGGGGCAACAGGCGTTGCAATATTACTCGTTCGCCCAGCGCGCCAACGCGCTCTCCGACTCGTCGCTCATCAAACAGGCGCTGACACTGGACACCCTGCAACGCCACGCTGAGGCTCAGCTATTTTACGCCAAGGCGCTGGCCAACCAGCCGCATAATTCTTTCTTTCACTATTATTACGGCTTTCACCTCGCCGTCACGGGCGAATACGCCCTGGCGCGCAAGGAATTTCAAACCGCCCTCAGCGCCCCCGTCATCCGCAATGTTGACAAAGAAATCCGCCACCTGGCGGAGCAGGCGCTCAGCGCGTTGCCGTAACGGTTGCATTTTCCCAAAACAACAGGTATCTTTTATTATTAAAACTATGCCTGAAACTTCACCAGAGTTGTCACCAGGTCGCGGGATTGTCATGAGCAGCCGCGTCAGGCTCGCGCGTAATTTGAAAGACCATCCGTTTCCCGGCTGGCTGAAAAAAAAACAGCGCGAGGATTTGCTCGGCATTCTCCAGCCCGCGATCAGCCGCCTGCCGGAGATGCGCTCGCCGTTCCTCAACCAGGCGATGGACACATTCAACCCGCTGGACAAACAAATGCTGGTGGAAGAGCATCTCATCAGCCGCGAGCACGCCGCGAAAAACTCCGGCAGCGGCATCATCATCAGCAACGACAAGACGCTGAGCGTAATGATTAACGAGGAAGACCACTTCCGTTTGCAGGCGATTTATTCCGACCTTCATCTGATGGAAGCGTGGCACGCGATTGACCGTATCGACTCGGAATTGGAAAGCGGGCTGACCTTTGCGTTCTCACCGAGGCTGGGCTACCTGACCGCCTGCCCCACCAATGTCGGCACGGGAATGCGCGCGTCGGTCATGCTGCACCTGCCGGGACTGGTGCTGAGCGATCAAATCAACCAAGTCATCAAGTCGGTGAACCAAATCGGACTGGCGGTGCGCGGCTTGTACGGCGAGGGCACGGAAGCTCTCGGCAATTTATTCCAAGTCTCCAACCAAATCACCCTCGGCGAAAGCGAGCAGGATATTTTAAACCGCCTGCTGAAAGTCATCCAACACCTGATTGAACACGAGCACAACGCCCGCCAGAAAATCGCGCAGGAACGCAGCCGTGTCATCGCCGACCAGCTTGGGCGCGCTTACGGTGTCATTTCGCATGCCTACTCGATTTCGTCGAAGGAGGCGCTGAACCTGCTGTCGCTGCTCATCCTTGGCGTGGACTTGGGGCTGTGGCCGAAAAGTTTGCGGGCCAAGATTGACGATTTATTCATCCACACGCAGCCGGCGCATTTGCAAAAAGCCGCCGAGAAAAAACTGGGCGCGGAGGAACGGGACGCGGTGCGCGCCGATTTATTGCGGGAAAAATTGAAATCCATCCCCGCGCCTGGCATTAAAAAATTGAAAGGGATTTGATTATGGCTGGAGAAGAACCAATGAATAATTTTACACCACGCGCGCAACAGGTGCTGGCGCTGGCGCGCAAGGAGGCCGACCGCTTCAACCACAACTACGTCGGCACGGAACATTTATTGCTTGGCCTGATCAAACTCGGCCAGGGTGTCGCTGTCAATGTGTTGCAAAAGATGGGGCTGGATCTCGAAACCGTCCGCATGGAAGTCGAGAAACAAGTCGGCTCCGGCCCCGACACCAAGGTTGGCGGCAACATCCCCTACACGCCGCGCGTGAAAAAAGTGCTGGCGCTGGCGGGCAAGGAGGCCAGGACGCTGAACCACAGCTATGTCGGCACGGAACACATTTTGCTCGGCTTGCTACGCGAGGGGTGCGGCGTGGCCGCACAGGTGTTAAAGTCATTGGACGTGGACTTGGGGAAGGTGCGCAACGAAATCCTGAAGGAGCTTGACCCGAATTTCGAGCCGCCGGAATACCCGACTTCCAGCAATGACCAGCCCAACACGAAAAAAGATCAAAAGACACCCGCGCTCAACGCCTTCGGACGCAATCTCACCGAAATCGCCGCCGCCGGTAACATGGACCCGGTCATCGGACGGAAAAACGAAATTGAGCGTGTCATTCAGATTTTGTGCCGCCGCACCAAGAACAATCCCGTCCTCATCGGCGAGGCGGGCGTGGGCAAAACCGCCATTGTCGAGGGGCTTGCGCAAGAAATCGCCGCTGGCAATGTGCCAGAGTTGTTGCGCGACAAGCGCGTCATCACCCTCGACCTCGCGCTGATGGTGGCGGGCACCAAGTACCGCGGGCAATTCGAGGAGCGCATCAAGGCGGTGATGGAAGAAGTTCGCAAGAACAAAAACATCATCCTGTTCATCGACGAGTTACACACCATCGTCGGCGCGGGCGGCGCTGAGGGCGCGATGGACGCCTCAAACATCATCAAGCCCGCCCTGTCACGCGGCGAGTTGCAATGCGTCGGCGCGACCACGCTGAACGAGTACCGCAAGCACATCGAGAAAGATTCCGCGCTGGAGCGCCGTTTCCAAAGCGTAAAGGTGGACGCGCCAAGCGTGGACGAGGCGATTCAAATTTTGAAGGGCTTGCGCCCGAAATACGAGCAACACCACCACGCGAAAATCACTGACGCCGCCATTGAACAAGCGGTGAGGCTCAGCGACCGTTACCTCACCGCGCGGTTCCTGCCGGACAAGGCGATTGACATCATGGACGAGGCCGGCTCCCGCGCCCGCATCCGTGCGACCACCACGCCGCCCGGCTTGAAGGAACTGGAAGCCGAGATGGAGAAAATCCGCGTCGAGAAAGAAGACGCCATCAAACATCAGGATTTTGAAAAAGCCGCCGCCTTGCGCGATCGTGAAAAAGCCGCCAAGGATAGCTACGAGGCAACCACAGCCGACTGGCGCAAGAGACGAGACGAGCAAGAGGTGCGGGTCGATGTGGACGACATCTACACCGTGGTCTCAAAATGGACGGGCGTGCCGCTGACACGCCTGGAGTCAAAGGAAATGGAGCGACTGCTCAACATCGCCGAGGTGCTGCACAACAAAATCATCGGACAGGACGACGCTGTTGATGCGCTGGCAAAGGCGTTGCGCCGTTCGCGCGCCGACTTGAAAGACCCAAACCGACCCATCGGCTCCTTCATTTTCCTTGGACCCACTGGCGTGGGCAAAACCCACCTGGCCAAGAGTCTCGCCGAGTATGTCTTTGGCGACACCGACTCGCTCATCCAACTGGACATGAGCGAATACATGGAAAAATTCAACGTCTCACGGTTGGTGGGTTCACCCCCCGGCTACGTCGGTTATGAAGAGGGCGGGCAACTCACGGAAAAAGTGCGCCGCCGTCCGTACGCCGTCGTGCTGTTCGACGAAATCGAAAACGCACTCCCCGACGTGTGGAACCTCTTGCTGCACATCTTGGAGGACGGGCAAATCACCGACAGCCTCGGACGCAAGATTGACTTTCGCAACACCATTATCCTGATGACCTCCAACGTCGGCGCGGACTTGATGAAGAAGCAAACCACCGTCGGCTTCGGCATCCCAAGCGAGGAACAGGATTACGCGGCCATCAAGGACAAATTGCTGGCGGAGGCCAAAAAAACTTTCAAGCCGGAATTCCTCAACCGCCTCACCGATATCGTCGTTTTCCACTCGCTGAACCGCGAACATCTCGCGCAAATCGTACGGCTGGAAATCGACAAAGTGCACAAACGCCTGACCACACGCCACGTCACGCTGAAGGTGAGCGATGCCGCGCTGCAATTTCTCATCGACAAAGGTTATGAGCCGACTTACGGTGCGCGCCCGTTGCGGCGGGCGATTGAGCGGTATTTGGAGGACCCGATTGCCGAGGAACTCATCCGCGGCAACTTGAAATCCAACTCCACCGTATTAATCGAAGTTGCGGGGGACAAACTGACGTTCAAGCCGGACGCCACTCCGACCACGAAGACGCTAAAACCCGACGAATAATCCCGCGCAGAGACCGTCAGCGGCAGCGGACAAATTGATTAAATTTGAATTTTCCGCCGGCTCTGTCATGATTGGCGTTTCACATGGCTGTAAAACGCGAGAATAACAAGGAACCACGATTGCTCATCCAAATCGGCGCGCTGATATTGGTGCCGCTTGGCGCGCTCACACTGCTGGCGTTGCTGTCGTTCGATAAAAACGACCTCGGGTTGTTTCACGAACCCGTCAATGTGCCGCTGAAAAACCTCGTCGGCCCCGTCGGCGCGTACTGGGCGGGCGGACTGATCTTCATGTTCGGGCTGGCGGCTTACCTTGTGCCGCCGCTTCTGGTCGGCGGCTCGCTGGTTGCATTATTTCATCTTTTCAAACGCGAATACGTTTTCAAAATCATCTGGCTCACGCTGGTTATGCTCAGCGCTGCCGCATTGCTGCAACTGCTCAAGCCGGTTTTCAAAATATTCGACGGCTACCTGACTGTCGAGGGGCACCCCGGCGGTGAAATCGGCTACTGGCTGAATGACTGCCTGCTCGCCAATTACATGGGCAACGCCGGTTCCGCCATCGCGATACTGACGGTCTATCTGGTGAGTTTTATTTTGCTGTTTGAAATCCGCCCCATCGTGCTGGCACGGCAAACAATCACCTGGCTCAAGGCGTGGCACGAGGCGCGCGAACAAGCCAAGCTTGACGCCGCCGACCCGTTGGAACGGCTGGAGCACGAGGAACGGCGGCTGCGGCGCGAGGCGCGGGAGTTGGAGAAAAAAATGTCGCGCAAGGGCGCTGACAGTGACGAATTAATACCGCCGGCCTTGGGTCGTGAATCGCGGCGGACGCCGAAAATTGTGGACACAACGGTGCCGTTGAAAAAAGAGGAGGAGCCGGTCAAGCCGCTGACCGTCAGCACCCCCTCGGCGCCCAGGCCCGCGCCAAAACCGCGCGAGAAAACCACAACGTCAGCGTCCTATGAGAATTATGAGCTTCCGCAACTTTCGCTGCTCGCCAGCAATGACAATCCCGGAAAAGCCGGCACGGACACGGAGGAACTGGAACGGCAGCGCGCGCTGTTGGTGGAAACACTGTTGCAATTCGGCATTGAAGTCTCGCCCGGCGACATCACCAAAGGCGCAACCATCACGCGCTACGAATTGTATCCCGCGGTTGGAGTCCGCGTGGAGCGCATCGCCGCAATGGAACGCAACATCGCCCGCGCCATGAAAGCCGAGCGGGTCAACATCCTCGCCCCAATCCCCGGCAAGGACACCGTCGGCGTCGAGGTGCCGAACACACAAAAAGTGAAAATCGTCCTCAGCGATTTGTTCGCCTCCGCCGCATGGCGCAACACCAGCGGCAAGCTGCCCATCGCTCTCGGCAAGGACGTGTACGGCAGCGTGCTTGTGACCGACCTTGCCGCCATGCCGCACTTGCTCATCGCGGGCACCACCGGCAGCGGCAAGTCAGTCTGCGTCAACTCCATTCTGCTGAGCTTGCTCTACCGTTTCAGCCCGGATGACTTGCGGATTATTTTGGTCGACCCCAAAGTCGTCGAGTTGCAGGTGTACAACGATCTGCCGCACCTCGTCGTCCCCGTTGTCACTGATCCGAAAAAAGTGCTCGTCGCGCTGCGGTGGGTCATTAACGAAATGGAAAAACGCTACCGGCTGATGGCCAGGTCCGGCGTCCGCAACATCACCGCCTATAATCAGCACGCCAACGAACGCAAAAAACAACAGGAAAAACTCGACCTGGAAAAAACCCTCGCCGAAGCCGCCGCCAACGATGAAATCGACCCCGCTGATGATGAGCCGGACACCACCCTGCCCGGCTTCGCCGCTGACGATGACGAGGAGCCGCCGCCCGACCATTTGCCCTACATTGTGGTGATTGTCGACGAGTTGGCGGACTTGATGCAAACCTCGCCCGCTGACGTTGAAATGGCGATTGCGCGACTGTCAGCGAAGGCGCGCGCCGCCGGCATCCATCTCATCATCGCCACGCAAACCCCGCGCGCGCAGGTCATCACCGGCGTCATCAAAACCAACGTGCCGTGCCGCATCGCCTTCCAAGTGCCCAGCGCGCTGGATTCCCGCGTCATCCTCGACGAAAACGGCGCGGAAAATTTACTCGGCAAAGGCGACCTGCTCTACCTGCCGCCCGGATCCGCCAAGCTCATCCGCGCGCAGGGCGCCTTCGTCAGCGACGATGAAGTCGCCAAGGTGGTCGACTTCATCAGCGCGCAATGCCAGCCATCCTACGAGGTGGAAATTCACACCAAACTCGCGCGCGGCGCTGACAGTGACAGCGAGGAATTATCCGAGGAAGACCTGGAGTTGCTGCGCAAAAGCATCGAGGTGTTCCGGCAGGAAAAACGCGGCTCCACCTCGCTCTTGCAACGCCGCCTCCGCATCGGCTATGGCCGCGCCTCATGGGTGGTGGACTGGCTGGAGCAAAAAGGCGTGGTCGGCCCCAAAGACGGCGCGAAAGACCGCGAGTTGCTCACTGACTTTGACCAACTTGATCCGGAAACTTTGTTTGAACACTAACGAAAACGTCATGAGTAATTTTCCCAAGAAAACCATCGGACGGCAATTCGCCGAGGCGCGCCAGGCCAAAGGCTGGACCCTCGCCGAGGCGGCGCGGCGCACCAACTTGAAACCGTCGCTGCTGGCGTCCCTCGAGGCCGATGAATTTGACAAACTCCCCAGCGCCGCCAACACGCGCGGCTTCATCCGCCTCTACGCTCGCGAATTGGGACTCGACGGCTGGAAATTACTGCGCCAATTCAGCGGCGCTGACGATGTGCCCGTAGACATGCTGGAACTGGAGCCGGAGGATTTGGAAGCAATCCCCGCGCGCATCCACAACCGCCCCTCCGCCTCGCAAGGCATCGGGCTGACCCTCATCATCACCATTATTTTTATCGCCCTCGGCATTGTTGCCTACAAATTGTACACCGTCAGAACATTCATCGCCCAGCCGCCCGATCCACCAACAGAAACGACCGCGCCGGAACCCGAGCCGCCGCCCGTCACCAAGCCCGCTGACGATGACATCCCCGTCGCCAAGCCTGTCGAAATGCTGCCGCCCAAAGCCCAGCCGCTCAATCCTCCGCCGCCCGCCAACAGCGAACCCGCGGCGCCCAAGGCGCCCGAATCCGTCCCCCAACCCGCCGCCATCGTCAACGGTTTGCGGCTTCAGTTGATTGCCGACGCTGATGTTGACGAAAAATCCCGCTGGGTGCGCGTCACCGCTGTCCGTGACGGAAAAAAAGAAGAGCTTTTCGGCGGCCATTTGCCCGCCGGCAGCGTCTTTCCCGCCGACACCCCCTGGATTGCGGATTTCTTCATTATCAGAATGAGCGAGGCCTCCGCCATTGGCATCATCCAAAACGGCGGCGTCATCCAAAAATACGAACTCCCCGGCGCCCAAACCGTCAGGCTGCCGGTGAACTAAGAGACCGGCGGGATTTGATTGCAGCGCGGGGCGGGCGTCCTATAGTTACGGCAGCCATGAATTTACCAAACCGACTCAGTGTTTTGCGTCTCATCCTCAGCGTGGTGTTTGTCGGCCTGCTGAGCATACCGCACGCGGAATGGACGGCAACGGCGGCGTTTTTTATTTTTGTCGCCGCCGGGCTGACGGATTTTTTCGACGGCTATCTCGCGCGGAAATACAATCTGATTACCGACCTGGGAAAATTGCTCGACCCGATTGCGGATAAAATCATGGTCAGCGCCGCGTTCATTGAATTGGTGGCGTACAATCATTTGATGCCGGTGGAAACGCCCGCGTGGATTGTAATCGCGGTGCTGGCACGGGAGTTTTCCATCACCGGACTGCGCTCACTGGCGGCGGCGAAAGGCGTTATCCTCGCCGCCGAGCGCATCGGCAAACACAAAACCATCTCGCAAATCGTCACGGCGCTGGTCGGGCTTGCATTGCTGAGTTGCCGGCAATGGCAGGTCACCATCAGCGGGCTGGATTACGCCTTCACGCTGTATCAATTTTTATTGTACCTGACGCTGATTATCACGGTTTGGTCAGGATTGGCGTATTTTGTAAAAAATTACCAACTGGTGCTGGCGAAAAACTGATTATGAGTTCCTGGCTCCTTAATCTCGGAGTGTGCGCGCTGACGTTGACGGCGGCGTTTGCCTGCCTGCAAAATTTCCACGCCTGGGTGCGGCGAATCGGAGTCTGGCTGGTTTTCACCACACTGGGCCTGGGGACGTGGTTTGTCAGCAACAGTTGGCCGCTGGTCATCGTCAGCCTGTCGTGCTGGTTTTTAATCCCGCTGGCGCAGGCGGTGTATATGAGCCGCACCCTGCGCTTCTCCCGAAAATCCGCGCTGACGCCTGGCAATCTGACGGGGGACGATTTGGAGAAATTGCAGCCGCTGACCGCGGAGTTGCGGGAACTGGACTTTGTTCTGGACCGCGATTACTGGCTGGAACCGTCGCCGGTACGGCGCGGGTTTCGTTTGTTCCATCACCGCACCAAGCCAATTTACGCCGCCATCAGCATCATCAAACAATACGGCATGGCGTTGTTTTACCTCCAGCTCGTCACCAACGATGCGAACGGTAATTTCTGGATTACCTGGGATTTTCCGCTGACTTGCAACATGAAAATGCCGCCGCAATTAAAAATTTACCGCTGTCTTGGCACACAAGACACGGCGGAATTGCTGGCGCAACATGAGGCGTATTTGCAAATCAACGAAGTCCGCCCGTCCGTAACGGGGCAAACACCCGCGGCCTCGCTGCTGTTCAACCATTTGCACGAAATGGTCATTGGATATAACCTCAACACCGGCACATTGCGCCGTTATCCACGCGCTGATGATGAAATCGGCTACAGTTGGCATGGAACTTGGTACATTTCCCGCAAATTATTTTGGGAATTAATGAGATGATGAGAATTTCAAACCCGCCTGTTTTCCTGTAATGGAAGAAAATTTTACTTTCCTAATTTTTATTTTATGTAGTAAAATAAAAATATGATAAAAAAATAATATTGCGAGATATATAATTATGGACTATTCTTATGTGTTGACTAGTCAGTCAATGACTATCAAGAATAACTTATGATGACAATTGGAATTGTAATGGAAATAACGTTAAGGTAACAACTCATGAGCACAACATCCCATACCCCCACCGCCTCCGTGGAAAGTTATTTAAAGGAAATCGGGCAGTATTCGCTGCTTAACCGGGAAGAGGAAATCAGGCTGGCAAACGAAATTCAGCGTCACAACCACGCCGCCTTGCAAACGCTGGTACAGTCCAATTTGCGCCTGGTGGTTAAAATCGCCCTGGAATACACGGGGCTTGGCCTGCCGCTGCCGGACTTGATTTCCGAGGGCAACCTCGGCCTCGTCCGCGCGGCGGAATTGTTCAACCCGAAAGTCGGCGCGAAATTCAGCACCTACGCCGCATTGTGGATTAAGCAGCGCATCCGCCGCGCCATCACGAACCAAGCCAAAACCATCCGCGTACCGATTTGGAAGGCGCAGTTGTTGCGCAAAACGCAAATCGCCACGGAGATGTTGCTGTCGCAACTTGGGCATGCGCCGACCGACGCGGAAATCGCCGCGACCGCCGGGCTGGAACCGGATGACCTTGAGCGGGCGCGCTCGGCTTTGGTGCAAGTTGTGTCGCTCGACACGACGCCGGGCAATCTGGAGGATTCCAAAGAAACGAATTTGTCCAACACCATTCCAGATGAGAACACCGTTGACCCTTCCAAGGAAATCGTGCAAAAGGAATTGCTGGAAAATGCCATGGCGTCGCTGAACACGCTGAACGACAAAGAGTTGAAAATTCTGTCGATGCGTTTCGGCTTGCATGGGCACGAGGAAGAGACGCTGGAAACGATTGGCAAAAATTTCCACGTCAGCCGCGAGCGCATTCGCCAGTTGCAAGAAATCGCGCTGACCAAACTGCGACGCCAGCTTACCGACGACAGTCTGATAATATCGGACGCGGAGCGCATTCGGAATTTTCACGAGTTGAGTGACCGGCTGAAAGTTTTGTTCGGCGACAAGAAAAAACCCGACGCCAAAATTTTGACCTAGGGAAACTTCCCTGGCCTAGACGGGGGTTATAGGTCTCGCGGCGGCGCTGGCCCGGCGCCACGCCGCCGCGAGGGTCATTCAACTCCGCTGACGATGAACATTAACACCTTTTATTTTGGCGCGGGCGCGGTATATTAACCCTTAATGCCCGCCAATGTTGAACCAACCCCGTGGATGATAATCCCGTTCGCCGTCATGCTGCTGTCGATTGCGGCGATGCCGTTCATCAACAAACACTGGTGGGAGAAACACTACCCGCTGGTGGCGCTGACGCTCGGCTCCATCACGGTCGCCTACTATCTGTTCGCGCTGCGCGACCCGCTGACTGTCACACACACCGCGCACGAATACGCCAGCTTCATCGCCCTCATCGGATCGCTGTTCATCGTCAGCGGCGGCATTCACCTTTCACTGAAAGGCGAGTCCACCCCGACGGGCAACGTGGTGTTCCTGTTCATCGGCAGCGTGCTGGCGAACCTCGTCGGCACCACGGGCGCGTCCATGCTGCTGATCCGCCCGTGGATTCGCATGAACAAATACCGCATCACCGCGTTTCACATCGTTTTTTTTATCTTCACCATCAGCAATGTCGCCGGCTGCCTCACACCGATTGGCGACCCGCCCCTGTTCCTTGGCTACCTGCGCGGCGTGCCGTTTTTCTGGACTTTGGAACACTTGTGGCTGCCGTGGGCGTTCACCCTCAGCGCGCTGCTGGCGGTGTTTTATTGGCTGGACCGCCGCAACTTCCTGCGCGCCTCCGGAAAAATCCGTCACCAACAAACCGCCGCCGGTGAAACCTGGAGATTCACCGGCACGCACAATGTCTTTTTTCTGGCGCTCATCCTGATGGCGGTTTTCCTCCCCTCGCCGTGGCGCGAGGCGCTGATGGTGGGCGCGGCGGCCGCGTCATATTACTCCACCAAGCGCGAAGTCCACGCCTCCAACGCCTTCAATTTCGCGCCCATCAAGGAGGTCGCCTTCCTGTTCATCGGCATTTTCGCCACCATGATGCCCGCTCTGGATTATTTGAAACTGCACGCCGCCGGCCTCGGCATCGCCTCGCCGCTGACATTCTACTTTTCCAGCGGCATCCTCAGCGGAGTCCTCGACAATGCGCCGACTTATCTCACTTTCCTCAGCGCCGCCTCCGGACTATTCGCTGACGGCGGCATCCCCGGCCTCATCGCTGACCATCAGCCCTACCTGGTCGCCATCTCGCTGGGAGCGGTCTTTTTCGGCGCGCTGACCTACATCGGCAACGGCCCGAACTTCATGGTCAAATCCATCGCTGAACACGCCAAGGTACACACCCCCGGCTTCATTCAATACATTGTAAAATATGCGCTGCCGGTGTTGCTGCCGATTTTAATCCTGGCCGGCTGGTTGTTTTTACACAACTCAAGCGCGTGAACCGGCGCTGACCGTCAGCGGATCAGTTCCGCCGGTTGCCCAGCAACAGCGGGAGCAAATAATAGAGTGTGTACAACAGCGACGTGATAAACGCCGCCACATAGGTCCAGCCCGCCGTCGTCAGCACTTTTTTCACACCCGCGCGCTCCTCGGCGTCAGCGAGAAAATTCATCTTGTCCAAAATCAGCACCGCGCGGCGCGAGGCGTCAAACTCCACCGGCAGCGTGATTAAATTAAACAGCATGATGACGCCCCAGCCGCCCGCCATGAACAGCAGGTACGTCGTCGCCGTCACACCGCGAAAATGCCCGAACCCACCGGTGAACAAAAAAATCAACGGCAGCCACGTGACCAACTGGTTCGCATAAGTCGTCGCCCCAACCGATGCCATGCGCCAAGTCAGCGGCTTGTACGCGATTTTGTGCTGGATGGCGTGGCCGCACTCGTGCGCCGCGATGCCCAGCGCCGCGACGGAACTGCCGCGATAATGGTCCGGCGACAGCACCAGCCGTTTATGAATCGGGTCGTAATGGTCGCCAAGGAATGAGTTGCCCGGCACGATGTCCACGTCGTGAATCCCCGCCGCGCTGAGGATGCGGCGCGCGCACTCCGCCCCCGTCTCGCCCGACGCCGCGCGCACCCGGCTCCAATGATGAATCGCCGCCTTGACCCGTAGCGTCGCCACCAAGGAAATGACCGTCGTGACAATAAGTATGCTCCAGAACAACATGCCCGCATTTTATCCCGCTGACCATGACCTGCAAGCGATAACTTTAACCGCGCGGATAATCCCCCCGTAAAAACCATCTCATCACCAGCGCCGTGGCTCACCGTGTTTTCCGCCGCCCGTTAAGATCGATCCCGTTTCCCACGCCAGGCATTCTCGCGGGAAAAATAATGGAGGCGCGCGGAGTCGAGGGTCATCAAACCGTATAAAATTCCCGCCACCGGCAGCGTAAAACTCCAGAAAAAACCGAGGTTGAAAAATCTGACGGCGGGACGATAAACAAAAAATTGCACAAGCAGAATCAGCGCCCCGCACACCCCCGCCGCGTAACTGGTCACTGTCAGCGGCGCGGCGAACAAATGCGTCACCATCAGCGCCGGCAACATGAACGTGGCGAACAAGCCAGCCAGCGCCACCGCCAGCCGCGGCGGGTTGTGTTTCAACTCCGTGTACGCGCTGCGCCGCACCATGCGCCAAATTTCGCCCAGGGTGCCGTAGGGCCGCTCGCTGATGACCTCGTGACCGCTCAATGACAAATTGATCGGCAAACCCTGCGCTTTAACCTGGCGGGCAAGATTCACATCGTCAATGAGGCAGCTTTTAATGGACTCCAGACTCCAGCCGAGTTTCACCAACGCTGACTGTGACAACAACACGCAACCACCGGCGGCGCCGGCGAATGGATCCCCCGGATTGTTGATGCGGCGCATCGGATAAAGCAAGTTGAAAAAAAACACGAACGCGGGGATGAGTAATTTTTCCCAAAACGACTCGCAACGCAGCAACGCCATGCGCGAATTCAGCGCCAGCCCCGCTGACCGTGACTCCGCCACCAACCGCGAGACACTGCCCATCCGGTGCCAAATATCCGCGTCGGTCAACAGCACATAATCCGGCCAGTGCTCACGGTCAGCGCCGATGTTCCGCAAAGCCTGGTGCATCGCCCACACCTTCCCCACCCAGCCGTCCGGCAGCGCCCCGCCGGGAATCACCGTCAGCGAGCGATTTTTGTGCTCAAAAAATTCCACCGCGGCGCGCGCCGCCTCGGCGGTGCGGTCGCTCGAATGGTCGTCCACCAAATGAATGTCTATCCGCCCCGGAAAATCCTGATGATACAACGCGGGCACCGTCAGCGGCACCAAGTCCGCCTCGTTGCGCGCCGGCGTCACCACAACCACGCGCAGGCACGCCAACTCCGCTGACGGCGAGCCTTTTTCATCAAGGTCGCCAATCGGCAGGAAATCCCACCGCCGGATTTTTTCCACCAGCAGCCAATCCCATGTCATCAACACCGCGACCAATACTATGAAGGCGACCAACACCATGCTTGAAATTAGACACGGGAAATTCCAATTTCAAAATAAATACCGCTGGAATTCACATTCCGCGCCGCTACACTGCGCGCATGCCCCTGCCGGGAAAACCACTCATCAGCGCGCCACGCATCCAAAAACGGGTGCGGGAATTGGCCCGCTCCATCGCCAGTCACTACCAGGGCAAGCCGCTGACCGTGGTCGGGCTGATGAACGGCGGGCTGTTTTTCATGGTGGATGTGACGCGGCGCCTGCCGCCCGACACGCGGATTGAATGCTGGAAGGTCGGCAGTTATCACGGCAAAAAATCCACCAACCGCGTCATCGGGCTGGACGGTTGCGAGGGCGATTATCACGGGCGGCACGTCCTGCTGCTCGACGACATTCTGGACACCGGGCGAACGCTGTCCGAGACGCGGGAAAAATTGCTCCAGACCGGCGCCGTCAGCGTCAAAACATGCGTGCTATTGTCCAAAAACGCCCCGCGCGTCCGCGCCGTCAGCGCCGATTGGGTTGGCTTCAAAATCGAAAACCATTACGTCATCGGTTACGGGCTGGACTACCGCCACCGCTACCGCACGCTGCCAATGATTCGCCGGCTGGATTAAAAATTCCTCACAATTCGCTGGAAAAATATATATTTCCCCTATACTCGCTCACATGGCTTCCAAACGTATTGCTGTTTTAACCAGTGGCGGGGACTGCCCCGGCCTTAACGCGGTCATTCGCGGCGTGGCGCACGCCGCCGCTCATCACAACTGGGAGGTAATCGGCTTCACCGACGGTTACGAGGGTATGCTCTCACCCGTGCGCTACCGGATTTTGGACACCGGCGCAACCGACGGCATCATGCAACTGGGCGGCACCATCCTCGGCACCACCAACAAAGGACGTTTCGTCGCCAAAATCGGACACGGCAACAAGGCTGAGCTTGACCCCGCCATCATCAACGAGGCGAGGGAAACGCTGGACGGACTGGGAGTCGAGGCGGTGGTCTGCATCGGCGGCGACGGTTCGCTGAGCACCGCGCAACAACTTTTTGAAAATGGCATCAAAACCATCGGCGTCCCGAAGACCATCGACAACGACATCGCGGCAACGGCCATGACCTTCGGCTTTGACTCCGCCATTTCCTGCGTGGTTGACTCAATGGACAAACTATACACCACCGCGCGCAGCCACAAACGCTGCATGATTGTTGAAGTCATGGGACGCTACGCCGGCTGGATTGCGTTGCACGGCGGCCTGGCGGGCGGCGCGGACATTATCCTGCTGCCGGAAATTCCGTTTGATATCGACAAAGTTTGCGAAGTGGTGAAAACGCGCGAGGCAAACGGTTATTACACCACGATGATCGTCGTCGCCGAAGGCGCGAAAAAAAGCGACGGCACCTATACCACCAAGGACGCGCAAGGGCGAAAGGGCGAGGCCGCTCTGGGCGGAATCGGTGATTACGTCGCCCAAAGCATCGCGGAAAAAACCGGCAAGGAAACGCGCTGCACCGTGCTGGGTCACTTGCAGCGCGGCGGCGACCCGACAGCACTTGACCGCATTCTTGGCAGTTCGTTTGGCGTCGCGGCGGTGGAACTTATCGCGGCGGGCAAGTTTGGGCACATGGTCAGCTACCGCAATGACGAAATCACCAACGTGCCGATTATCGACGCAGTCAGCCATCTGAAGCAGGTCAAACCTGACAGTCAGCTGGTCAAAACCTGCCGCGACATCGGCATCAGCTTCGGCGATTAAATTCCACCGAAATGGCGCGGAGCGCGCCGGATTATTTTTAATAAATAATCCGGACTCCCTCACGCCTTTGCAGTGAACAAAGGCTCCCCTATTTTTTCAATCTCAACCATCCCGCGGGCGCGCCAAGCCCGCCATATTCACCGACAAAATATTTCCCGTCCCGCACGCTGACAGTGAGCCGCTTCCGCGACCCGCTCCTGATGTTCTGCTGCACAATCTCAATCGCCTCCTCATCCGCCCCGCACACAATCGCCACATGCCCGAAGCCGCGGCTCGTCCACACGATAATGTCATCCACCCGCGGCGGCTCATCCCCGCCGTTGATGAATTGCCGCAGCCCGCGCCTCACGTTCAGCGAGCCGTGCGGTGTCTTCCGGTCAAAAAACTCCGCCGCGTGCCCCATCCCGTCGGGAAAATCATGTTTCATGCGGTCATGATAAAACCGTTTCATAAACTCCACGCACTGCCACTTCTGCCCGTAATAATACCCATCCTCAGCGTAATGCCGCCCCCAAGTCTTCGTATACGCAATGCCATTGCTCCGCACTACCACCCCGCGCCACATATCAATACTCCCGCCCACCCTCAGCGGCGGCTCGCCCAAAATCCACACCGCCCGCGATTGCGGCCCCTTGCCCGCCGCCAAAAACACCAATTGAAATCCGGTCAACAACAGCAAACCGCCCGCCAGCAAAGTGCCGCCAATCATCAACATTGAGCGCAACATCCGATTCATAACCGGCGCTTTTTCCCAGATAAAAAATAGTCCATTCGCACAGCCCGCTCCATCACCGCCAATTAAGCCAAAACCACGGCCAAAATCAATCCCTCTCCTTCGCAGGAACAATAATCGCCTCGCTCATGCCATGGATGATTTTTTTGTCGGCGGGGGTGATGGTCACCAGCACGCCTTTGAGCGTCGCCCGGCCCTCTTCGACGAAATAGTACGGGCACAGGCGCGCTCTGCCTTCCATCATCGTCAACGCCCGCGCCTGCTCGTCCCAGTATGGATGGCTGATGATTTTGCCCCTGACAAAGCGCTGCATGATCCGCGGCGATTTGCCAAAATCCGCCAGCGCCCGATGCACCGCCTCCCGCCACTCCTTTCCGCTTACATCAAAGCCAACGGTGACTCCGCGCGAACCCCACGCCAGCGGTGAGAAACCGGAAATCTTTAACACCAACTCCCGTTCCTTTTGCGAAAACTCCGCGACCTCCCGCCAACTGTGCGCCTCCAAACCCGGCAGCGCCGCGGTCGGCGGCAATTCCGTCGGCTCGACCACCCAGCTCGGCGGGATGATTTTTTGCAAGTCGCGCCAATAGCGGTCGCCCAATTCCTGGCGCCAAAACTGCCGCAACGGTTTCAACCAAAACAGCGCGAGCCACATTTTTTCCTCCAAGAACGGTTTGAGCGGCGGATCAATGCTCACCGTCAGCGTGTGGCTCGCTGACAGTGACGGCAAATTTTCCCAGTCAAAACATTCGAAAAAACGGTACACAGGCTCGCTGTTAAAGCGGTAACTCTCAGCGTCCTTCACCCGCCGCGCGCCGTGCAGCCATTCCATTTCGGGGCGATAGTCAGCGGCTTCCTTGCTGATAACCACGCTGCCGGCGGGAAAATGTTTCCGCGCCGCGTCCTTCATCCCCGCCGCGCCGCCAATGACCGCCTCACCGTTGGCGGCGTAAGTTTCATTCAACCATGCCGTCAGCCCGACGCCGCCCGGCACCGAGTCAATTTCCGACAACGCAAAACCACCCTCAGCGAGCATCAAATCGGGACGAATAATTGTCGGCACGTCGTTTTTCCGCTCCGCTGACCGTGAGATTTCCACCAACTCGCGCGGCTTGCCAAGATCAAGCCACTCCGCTATCCATGAGGGCGCTTGACCCTGATAACTTTTTCGGTACAACAAGTTCGCCGCCCGCAAAAAGGCGTGCAGCCGCGCGCCGAGTTTTTCCAGATATTCCACCGTCGCCGAGTCAA
Source organism: Verrucomicrobiales bacterium (assembly GCA_031279715.1). Classification (GTDB taxonomy): domain Bacteria; phylum Verrucomicrobiota; class Verrucomicrobiia; order Methylacidiphilales; family JAAUTS01; genus JAIRPN01. The sequence goes on from JAITHY010000040.1 coordinate 20,266, forward strand.
TCGGGAAGGCTGACGGTGACACCCGCCACGTCTTCCCCGCGAACAAGCCGCTGGCGGGCATGGCGCGTTTGATGTTGTCCACTTTTTCTCTCATCGGCATTTATCGGTTAAGCAGCTTCGCCGTCAACGTCAGCGCCGCAATCAGGCTCTCCGCCGAGGCGAGGTTTTTACCGGCAATGTCCGCCGCAGTCCCGTGGTCGGGCGAGGAGCGCCAGAACGGCAAACCCAAGGTCAAATTTACCCCTTCCTCAAACGCAAGCAACTTAAATGGGATCAACCCCTGGTCGTGATACAAGCACAGCACCGCGTCAAATTTCCCGGCAATAGCGTGATTAAACACCGTGTCCGCCGGCAACGGACCGCTGACGGTGAGGCCAAATTTTTTCCTCAGGCGCGCGACCGCGGGCTGTACAATTTTTCGCTCCTCATCACCAAACAGCCCGCCCTCGCCCGCGTGCGGATTCAAGCCGCACACCGCCAGCCGCGGACGCGCAACATCCATTTTTTTCAACAGCGTCAGCGTCCGCTCCGCATGCGTGACAATGAGTGCCGGCGTCAGCATTTTAACCGCCGCTGACAGTGAGCAGTGCGTTGACACCAACGCCACGCGCAATTTCTCCGATTGCATCGTCATGGTCACCTCATGGTCGGCGAGTCCAAACGCATGCGCGTAAAACTCCGTCTGCCCGGGAAAATTGAAGCCGATTTGCGCGAGGTTTTTTTTGCACACCGGCGCGTTGACGACGGCGTGAATTTCCCCGCCGCGGATGAGGCGCGCCGATTCATTGAGCGCCGCCAGTGCCGCCGCCGCTGACCGTCTGGAAAGTTTCCCCGGCGCAAACCCCGCCGCGCTGCCGATGAGGCGCACGCTGACGTTGAACTCGGAGGGTTTGAACACCGTCAGCGCCCTGGCTATAATCTCCGGGCCAATTCCGCAAGGGTCGCCAATGGTAAGGCCAATGACTGGTGGGGAGGATTTCACGGTCAGAAAAACATCTTGATAAATGCCTTCGCCCGCAGGCCGTCAAGCCATTCCTGCTGCAAACGCTCGCGCTCCTGCTGCAACAACGCGCCCTCAATGCCGTCGCGGACTTGGGCGAGCGGGAGAACGGAGGATTTTTTCACCTCGTCCACCATCAGGATATGATAGCCATCGTCAGTCTCGATAATCGGGCTGTTCTGGCCGGGGCGTAATTTGAAGGCAACGTCAGCGAGTTCCTTGCGCAACGAGGCGGCGGTCACCCAGCCGAGGTCGCCGCCGGCGGCGGATTGCGCGCCTTGCGAATACGACCTGGCCAGATTGGCGAAATCCGAGCCGGTATTCACCTTCGCCTGAATTTCCTTCATCTGCAAATATTGCGGGTCAACCTCGATTTCCTGGCCGTCAGCCTCCTTGCGTTTCTCCTTGAACAGCGCCTTGCGCATGAAAATATCGCGCAACTTAACCTGCTCCGGCTGCGCGAACTGCTTAATATTATCCTGATAATATTGCTCAATTTGATATGGCGAAACAATCACCGCCGCGGACACATTACGCTGGCGCATCGCGTTGACAATGACCCGGCTCTTCAGGTTTTCCTTGTAACTGTCAATCGAAATACCCTGCGCCTGCAGCGTCCGCACAAAAGTCGAGCGGTCACCGCCGAACTGGTCCTTGATGATTTTGCCCATCTGATCGTCAGCGATGCTGTCCGGCAAAAAGAACCCCTGCGCGTTGAAATCCTGAATGATCAACTGCCTCTCAATCAGCGCCTTCAGCGCCGCCAGCCGCGCCTCCTTGATTTTCTCCACCAGATTCAAGCCGCTGTACATCTGGCTGTACTGCTGCTCTATCGGCTCCACTTCCTTGCGCACCTCGGAAAAGGTGATGACCTTGTCGTTCACCACCGCCGCAACGCCGTCCACCGCCGGTGACTGCGCCGCTGACCATGACCCGGCCGCCAGCAACACCGTGACCGTCAGCGCCCATCTTTTAATGACAAAATCCATTGCTCTATTTCCAACATCCTGGCTTTTATTTGCGTTTTGGCAAGCCTCGGGAATTTCCCGCCGACCATGACGTAATCGCCGTTCCTCGTCATCATCAGCCTGCCCTCCTTCACCTCCACGCAGGCCAGCCCGGCCAGCGCGGCATTCAATCTAACACGATTATATAACAAAAGCAATTCCACCGATTCCGGCCAGCGCCCGTGGCAGTCTTTCCACTTCGCCCGCAACGCCTCCCATTGCGCCACGCTCTGCAACTCCGCCAACTCACGGTAAGCGGCAATCCGCCACCGCGCTTCCGCCATGTACGACGATGGAATAAACGCCCCTGTAAAATCCCCGCCGCCAATCCGCAAAAAATCCAGCCTTAGCCTGACCTCAGGCAAGTCATTCTGAGGCCCGCCCTTGAAAGTGGCAACCGCTTTTTTCAACAATCGGCAATACAACTCAAAGCCGACCGTGACGATGTGCCCGCTCTGTTCCGTGCCGAGCAAATTGCCCGCGCCGCGAATTTCCAAGTCACGCATCGCAATCCTGAACCCCGCGCCCAACTCCGTGTACTGCCGGATGGCTTGCACCCGCTTGCCCGCGTCGCCGCTGATCATGTCGCGCGGCAGCAGCAAAATCGCGTACGCCCGCGCCTGCCCGCGCCCCACGCGCCCGCGCAACTGGTACAAATCCGCCAAACCAAACCGGTCGGCGCGGTCAATGATGATGGTGTTCGCATTCGGAATATCAATGCCGCTCTCAATGATGGTGGTCGAAACCAGCACGTCCGTTCGCCCGTCGACAAACTTGTGCATCACGTCCTCCAGCATCTCCGTTTCCATTTGCCCGTGCCCAATGTCAACCTTGGCGTCCGGCGCCAGAAAGCCGATTTTTTGGGCGACCAGGTCGATGCTCGCCACGCGATTGTGCAAATAATACACCTGCCCGCCGCGCCGCAACTCGCGCCGGATGGCGTCGCGGATGAGACGCTCATCGTAAGCGCAAATTGTTGTGTCCACCGGCAGCCGGTTCGGCGGCGCGGTCTCAATGGTGCTCATGTCGCGCGCCCCCATCAGCGAGAAATACAACGTGCGCGGAATCGGCGTCGCTGACAGTGTGAGCACGTCGATGAGCCGGAAGTTTCGCTTGAACATTTCCTTCTGCCGCACGCCAAACCGCTGTTCCTCATCAATAATCACCAGGCCGAGATTCTTAAATTTCACGTCCTTGGAAATCAGCCGGTGCGTGCCGACGACAATGTCCAGCTGACCGTCAGCGAGTTGTTCCAGCACGCGCCGCTGACACTGACGCGACTGGAACCGGCTCAACAAACCGATGTTGACCGGATAATCCGCCATGCGCTCGCACAGCGTCTCGTAATGCTGCTGCGCCAGCACCGTGGTCGGCACGAGGAACCCGACCTGCCTGCCCGCCGTCGCCGCCTTGAACGCCGCGCGAATCGCCACCTCCGTTTTGCCGAACCCAACATCGCCGCAAATAAGCCGGTCCATCGGACGGGCGCTTTCCATGTCACGCTTGGTCTCCTCAATCGCCTTGAGCTGGTCGGGCGTCGGCTGGTACAAAAACGCATCCTCAAACTCCCGCTGCCACTCACCATCAGCGGGAAACGCCGTGCCGGACAAACTCTCGCGCTCCGCCTGAATTCTAATCAACTCCGCCGCATAGTTGAAAATCGCCTGCTCCGCCTGTTTCTTGGCTCGCTCCCAATGACCGTTGCCCAGCACACTCAGCATCGGATGCCGCCTGCCCGCGCCCACATAACGCGACACCAAATGCGCCTGCTCCAACGGCACGTACAATTTCACGCTCCCGGCAAACTGCAACACCAGCGCCGACTGCCGCGCCTCACCGTCAGCGGTCACCTCCTCCATCCCGCAATACAACCCAATGCCGTGGTCGGCGTGCACCACGTAGTCACCGTCAGCGATGTCGGAAAAATCCAGCGGCGCGCGCTTCGCCTGCCGCGCCTGCAACCGCGCCGCCCTCCGCAGCGAGCGCAGCGTTTGATAACGCCCGAAAATCTCCGCGTCCGCCAGCAACGCCAGCTTCTGCCCCACCCAGCTGAACCCGCGCAACAATGGACTCTGGCAAAAACGCACCAGCGGCTCGCCGTCAGCGGCGCGCAAATTCACCCCCCGCTCACGGCACCATTCCTTGAGCCGCTGCTCCTCACCCTCGTTGTTGCTGCTAATCCACACCTGCCAGTCGTTGTCGAGCCAGTCGTTGAGTTGCCGCACCAGCAGCCTGTTGCGATTTTCCAGCAACACCGGATCGGTGGCCGGCTGGTGCAAAAACGTGTGCTCGAAAAACGCCGCGTCCGCCCCCTCATCGTCAGCGGCCAAATCCACCACCAGCGGCGGCGTTGAAAAATACGCTGGCAATGACGCATCCCCCTGGCCCTGCAAAATGCCAAACGAAATCTGCGCCGCCTCCAGCCTGGCGACCGACTGCTGCTCCGTCACGTCAAACTCGCGGATGGAATCCACCTCATCGCCAAACCATTCCACCCTCAGCGGCGCCTGCCCGCTCCACGAAAACACATCCACAATACCGCCGCGCACCGCGTATTGCCCGCGCTGGCTGACCGTCCCCTCGCGCTGATACCCCGCGCTGACGAGGCGTTGCAAAAATTCCTCCATCGGCAAACGCCGCCCGCAGACGATGGCGTAAAACTGATTTTGCAACGCTGACGGTGACGGAAATTTTTGCCCCCAAGCCACCGCCGTGGTCAGCAACAACTGGTTGGGCGACACCAACAGCGTCTGCAACGCCTCCGTCACCTCCGCGAGCAAATCGGGTCCATGGTCAGCGCCCGCCGTGTCGTGCAACTCCGGCAAAAACACCGCCGCGCACCGCCAGGCCGCCAAATCATTCGCCAGCTCCTCCTGCGCCCGCGCATTCGGCGCCAGCACAATCAGCGGCTCCCCCCCGTGCCTCAACCGCCAGGCCGCCAGCACAAACGCCTGCGCGCTCGCCGGCATCCCACGCAACGACTCGCCGCCATCAAACACCCGCGCCAAAGCCGGCCGCGCCAATAATTGTGTTAAACACTCCCGCGCCATCAAGGATTAAATTCTAACCACGAAGACACCTCTGCACGAAGTCCTAATTTGACGGAACTTCACGCCTGGTGGTTTAAATTTTCGCGCAAAAAAACGCCCGCTGATAATGAACGGGCGTTTTTTTGGGTGACGGTCAGCGTCAGAGACGGCTAATGAGCAACTGGCGCTCATTCAGCAGTTCCTTCGGCAAACGGTCGCTGAGTTTCAAGAAAAGCGCCTCGTGTTGCAAAGTCACTTGCTTCCAGTTCGCGCGGTTGATGTCCATCGCCTCGGCCCATTGTTCCTTGGTGAAGGACAGCCCCGTCCAGTCGAAGTCCTCATAGCGCGGCACCCAGCCGAGCGGGCTTTCCACGGCGGCGGCGCTGTCATTCGCACGGCCCACAATCCATTGCAAGACGCGCATATTCTCGCCGTAACCGGGCCACAAAAATTTACCGTCCTTGTCTTTGCGGAACCAGTTGACGTGGAAGACGCGCGGCTTCACCGTCAGCGTTTTGCCAAGATTCAACCAGTGTTGGAAATATGCGCCCATGTGGTAACCGGCGAACGGCAGCATCGCAAACGGGTCGTTGCGAAGCTGACCGACCGTGCCAGCGGCTGCGGCGGTCATTTCCGAACCCATCGTCGCGCCAAGATACACGCCATTGCTCCAGTTGTAAGCCTGGAACACCAGCGGCACGTCGCTCATGCGGCGTCCGCCGAAGATGAACGCGCTGATGGGCACGCCTTCGGGGTTTTCCCAGGCGGGGTCAATCGTCGGGCACTGCGAGGCGGGCGCGGTGAAGCGGGCGTTCGGGTGCGCGGCCTTGCGACCACAATCCGGCGTCCAGTCCTGGCCAGTCCAGTCGCGCAATTTCGCGGGCGGCGCATCGGTCATGTCCTCCCACCACACATCGCCGTCGGGCGTCAGCGCGCAGTTGGTGAAAATCGTGTTCTTTGACGCGGAAATCATCGCGTTCGGGTTCGATTTGACCGAGGTGCCGGGCGCGACGCCAAAGTAGCCGTACTCAGGATTGATGGCGTAGAGTCGGCCATCCTTGCCGGGTTTAATCCAGGCGATGTCGTCGCCGACCGTCCACACTTTCCAGCCTTTTTCCTGGAATGGCTTCGGCGGGATGAGCATGGCGAAGTTGGTCTTGCCGCAAGCCGACGGGAATGCCGCCGCGACGTAGGTTTTTTTGCCCCGCGGGTCCTCGACGCCGAGGATGAGCATGTGTTCGGCCATCCAGCCCTCATCACGCGCCATGCAGGAGGCAATGCGGAGGGCGAAGCATTTTTTGCCCAGCAACGCGTTGCCGCCGTAACCGCTGCCGTACGACCAAATTTCGCGGGTGTCGGGAAAATGCACGATGTATTTTTGCTCCTTGTTGCACGGCCACGGCACATCCTTCTGCCCCGCCGCCAGCGGCGCGCCGACGGAGTGCACACACGGCACAACGAAACGGTCGCCCTTGTCAATCAAATCGAACACCTTCTGCCCCATGCGGGTCATGATTTTCATGTTCGTCACAACGTACGGCGAATCGGACAACTCGACGCCGATATGGCTGATGTCCGAACCGAGCGGCCCCATGCTGAATGGAATCACATACATGGTGCGCCCCTTCATGCAGCCGGTGAAAAGTTTTTTCAATGTGTCCTTCATCTCGCGCGGGTCCATCCAGTTGTTGGTCGGCCCCGCATCCTCGCGGTTCTGGCTGCAAATGAACGTGCGATCCTCAACGCGCGCCACATCAGTGGGGTCGGAGCAGGCGAGATAACTGTTCGGGCGTTTTTTTTCGTCGAGCTTGACGAAAGTGCCGCTCTTGACCATCAGGTCGCAAAGTTGGTTGTATTCTTGCTCGGAACCGTCGCAGAAGTGGACTTGATCGGGCTGGCACAACTCAACCATTTGCCCAATCCATTTTAGCAAAGGAGCATGGTTGGTTTTACCGTTGCCGGCCTGTTTGTAATTACTCATTATTTTTACCTTTCGGGTGAATTGTTGCGTGTAATCACACCCCATCCAGCAGGGTGTGAAAAACGCAAAAATTATAGGTAGCGTGACAAAGGCTGGCAATGCTTTATTTTTTCAAAAACCAGGCTGCGCAAACGAAGGCGGCTCTTTTTAAAATCACTCCCCGCTGATGCTGGCGGCTTCGGTGGGTTCCTCGCTCTTCTTGATGCTCACTAACGTCGCGGGGATGCGGCTGCTCTTGAAGAAGCTCGTTTTGTCGAGCACATGTTTTTGGATTGCTTCAAACAACAAGAACGAGACGGGCGTTACGTACAGCGTCAGCACTTGCGAAACCAGCAAACCGCCGATGATGGCCAGCCCCAACCCGACGCGCGTGCCACCACCAGCGCCCCAGCCCACGGCCAGCGGAATCGCGCCCATCACCGCCGCCAGTGTGGTCATGATAATCGGGCGGAAGCGTTCGACACACGCCTCCTCGACGGCCTCGCGCGGTTTTTTGCCAAGGTCCATTTGTTGCAATGCGAAGTCCACAATCAGAATGCCATTCTTCTTTACGATGCCGATAAGCATAAAAATACCTATCATTGAGTAGAGTGAAAAATCCTGGCCGAACACCCACAGCGTCGCCAAGCCGCCGACGGTGGCGGGAACCAGAGTGCTGAGCACCGTCAGCGGGTGCAGATAGCTCTCATACAAAATGCCGAGGATGACATACATGATGAAGACGCTGAAGATGAGCAAATATGGAAACACCTCAAACAGTTGCGCGAAAATGTCGGCGTCTCCCTTCAACCCGTAGAGGATGCCTTGCGGAATATTATCATGCGCGAGTTTGTTAATTTCATCGGCGACGGTGCCGATGGCGACGCCGGGCTTCAGGTTAAAGAACACGGTGACACTGGTGAATTGGTCAATGTGGTTGACCTGCTGCGGGCCGAGCAGTTGCCTCCACTTCACCACGGCGTTGAGCGGGACAAGGTTGCCGCTGACGGACTTGACATAGAGCAGGCTCAAGTCCTCGGGATTGGCCCGGTAGCGGTCGTCAACTTCCATGATGAGCTGGTATTGGTCCCGCTCGGTTTTGATCAGGTACAAATAATTTTGCGAATACGCGTTGCGGAGCGCCGTCTCAATATCCTGCACGCTGACGCCGTAGGTCATGGCTTGCTCGCGCAGGATGTCGATTTGCAATTGCGGAAATTTTTGGTTCATGTCCGAGGAAACTGTTTGCATTCCGGGAATCATCCACATTTTGGCAATCATCACGTCGGCGGTTTTGTACACCTGGTCGGGGTCGAGGCCGCTCATGGCGAAGGCGTATTTGCCCTGGGTGTTGGCGGTCGCGCCGGCGCTGATTTTGAGCACTGGCTCCGGTTGCAGCAACGGCATAATGCCTGGAATTTGCATCATCTGCGCGGTCAATTCGCCAATGACGCTGTTGATGTCCTTGCGCTGATCGCGGTCCTTGAGGAACAGGAATGTGCCGCCGAGGTTGGACGGTAAAAATCCGGTGACGCCGGTAATGGTAATGCCGACGTTGAGGTCGGGATGCTTCCGTAAAATTTCCAAGATGCGCCGCTGATAGCCCTGCATTTTTTCCGGCGAGGCGTCCTGCGAGGCAATGAACGCGCCGCGGACGAGACCGCTGTCACCCGCGGGCAGGAAGGTGCGCGGCAGTTGCAGGAAAATCCACACGCTGCCAATGGCGCAAACAATCCACGCCAAGATTGAAATCCACGTGTGGTGCAAAAAGAAATCCAGCGATTTGCCATACAGCCGCGTCAGCCCGCCGAACCATTTTTCCATGAACCGCTGCATCAGCGTCAGCTTGCGCTGTCCCGCGCGCTCGCCCAGCACGCGCGAGCACATCAGCGGCGTCAGCGTCAGCGACACCACGCCGGAGCAAATCACCGTGATGATAATCGTCACGCCAAACTCGCGGAAAATCAACCCGACTTGCCCGGGCATGAACACCAGCGGGATGAACACCGCCGCCAGTGACAGCGTCATGGACAAAATCGTGAAGCTGATTTCCCTCGCGCTGTTGAACGTCGCCGCCATCACACCCTCGCCCGATTCCATTCGCCGCACGGTGTTTTCCAAAAACACGATGGCGTCGTCCACCAAAAAACCAATCGCCAGCACCAGCGCCAGCAGCGACAGGTTGTCAATGCTGAACCCGCACAAATTCATCACGATAAACGTCATCAACAGCGAGATGGGCAGCGCCACCGCCGGCACAATGGTGTCCGCCGCCTTGCCGAGGAACACGTAAATCACCAGCACCACCAGCACAAAGGCGATGAACAGCGTCTCCATCACCTCGTTTAGCGAGGCGATAATCGTCTGCGACCGGTCATACACCACGAACATCTGCGCCGAGCCGGGCAACAGCAATTTCATTTGCGGCAAAATTTCGCGCACCTGCTCCGCCACGGCGACCGCGTTCGCGTCGGTTTGCTTCGACACCGCCATCACCACCGTCTCCGCGTCCGGCATCGAACCCGCGTAATAAAACCGCGCGAGGATGCGCTCGTTGTTGGTGGACGATTTCACCTCCGCCACGTCGCGCAAATACACCGCGTGACCGTCAGCGTAACCGATGATAAGTTTCGCGTAATCCTCCGCCTCAACCAACTGGCCTCGCGGCGTCAGCAAATAAGTGCGGTGCTTGCCGTCGAATTGCCCCGCGCCCTGGTATTGTGTCGCCTTGGAAATCGCGCCCGCCACATCCTGCATAGACAACCCGCGCGCGCTGACGGCGGCGGGGTCAACCTTCACACGCACCGCCGGCGCGGAGGAATACACCTGCACGTTGGAGACGCCGTTCACAATGCTAATGCGTTGGCCGATGTTTGTGGTGGCCAACTCGTACAACTGCCCCGTGGTCAGCGTTTGGCTGCTGATGGCGATGTAAATGATGGGCTGGTCGTTCGGATTGGTTTTCCTGAACACCGGCGGCGAGGGCAAATCCGGCGGCAAGTTGCCTGTCGCCTGCGTGATGGCGGTTTGCACGTCAGTCGCGGCGGCGTCAATGTGCTTGGTGAGTTGAAACTCCAGGTTCATCGTGGTGACGCCCTGCGTGCTGGACGAGGTGATTTGCTTGATGCCCGGAATTTGCAAAAACTGTTTCTCCAACGGCGTGGCAATGTTGTTCGCCATCGTCACCGGATTCGCCCCGGGATACGCGACCGTGACACTAATGACGGGCGAGGGAATCTCCGGCAAATCATTCACCGGCATCCGCTGATAACAAATAATCCCGAACACGATGACGCTGACCGTGACCATCATGGTAAACACGGGACGCCGGATGAACGGATCGGACAAGCTGCTCATTGTCAGGATTGCCCTCCGGCGGGTTGACTGTCAGCGGGCGGCGCGACGCGGATTTTCGCACCCGGGCTGAGCATCAGCTGTCCGTCCAGCACCACCGTCTCGCCGGCACTGACGCCCTTTTCAATCACCAACCATCCCCCCTGCCGCTGCCCCTCGGTGACCATTCGCAAATCCACCGTTTGGTCGGGATTCACCACAAACACGTACGCCCCGTTGTGCCCGACCTGCACAGCGTCAGCGGGTATCAATACCGCGTCGGGAATGTCCGCCAGCACCAGCTTCACTTTCACAAACTGCCCGGCCCAAAACAACCGGTCCTCATTCGGCATAATCGCCCGCAACATCACCGTCCCCGTCCCCGCGCGAATCATGTTGTCCAAAAAATACAACTCCCCGTAACGACTTTTCGACTCATCATCCGGAAAATACACCTGCACCCTCAGCGTGCCCTTTTGAAAATACTCCCGCACCCGCGGCAGATCCGCCTCCGCCACGATAAAATCCACATACATCGGGTCCATGCGCTGAATCGACACCAACGTTTTCCCGCTGTAAGCGTTCACCACATTGCCGATGTCCACCTGATGCGCCCCCATTTTCCCGTCAATGGGAGCGGTGATATGGCAGTAACCAAGGTTAATCTCCGCCGTCTCCAGCGCCGCCTCGTCCGCCTTGACCGTCGCCCGGTTCACCTCCACGGTGGTTTTCAAATTCTCCAAATCCTGCGCCGAAATGTAATTGCCCGCAACCAGGCTCTCATTGCGCTTCAACTGCTCCTGATTATACGCCAACATCGCCCGATCCGACGCCAGCCGCGCCGCCGCCTGCTCCCTGGCGGCTTGGTACGGGCGGGGGTCAATGGTGAACAACGGCTCGCCCGCTCTCACCTCCTGCCCGTCCGTGAAATGAATTTTCGTCACCGCGCCCGAAACTTGCGGCATAATCAACACGCTCTGCAACGCCTGGCACGTCCCGATTTCCTCAAGATACAACGGCACCTTTCGCGCGACCGCCTGCGCCGTCGTCACCAACACCGGCGGACGCTGCGGCGGCGCCTGCTCTTTCTTCGCGCAGCCGCTGACCATGACCGTCAGCGCCGCCACCAAATGAAAATTCAAAACTTTCCTCATAAATCATCTCCCTGTCACACCATCCGCCAACAGCGAACCCGTCGCATTGGCCAGGCCGGCGGAAGCGTTGAACAGCCCCGTCCGCGCCGCCGCCAGTGTCGCCCGCGCCGCCGCCAAATCATTCTGCGCCGTCAACACATCAATCATATTCTTCAACCCGCTGCGATAGCTGATGCTGACCGAGTCAAAATTGCTCTGCGACGCCGCCAGCAGCGCCCGCGCCGCGTCCACTTGCTTCGCCGCCGTCTTGAACGTCACGTAACCAGTCACCACCTCCGCCACCACGCCAAGCTGCCCACCCAGCAAATCCGCCCGCGCCGCCGCCGCCAGTGCCTTCGCGTTTTTCACTTGATACGCCTTGCTGCCGCCGTCAAACAAATCAAAACTGAACGACAACACCGCCGACGCATTATCCTGATGATCCACCCCGTTCGGCGGCGACCGGTCACTCGCGTAATAACTGCGCTGCAACCCCACGTTCATCGTCAGCGACGGCCAGCGGTTCGCCTCCGCCAAATCCACCGATGCCAACCGCGACCGCCACGCATGATACTTCGCCGCCAAATCCGGCCGCTGACGAAACGCCAAATCAATCAACCCGTCCACCTGCTCCTCCAACACCGTCAGCGACGGCTCGCCGGCCGGCGGCGCGATGGTCAGCGGCGCATTGCCCGGCACGCCGAGGCTCGTCGCCAGTGCCACCCGCGCCGTGCTCACCTTCCCGCGCGCGCCTTCCAGATTGTACCGAAAACGCTCCAAATTTTGTTTCGCCTGCGCCAAATCCGTCGAAGTCGCCAGCCCCGCGTTTACTTTGATTTGCGTTTGCCGGCACACCGCGTCCGCCAGTTCCAGCGCCACCTCAGCGTTCTCCAAATTGACATTGGCGCCGTCCAAATTGTAATACGCATTCATCACCATCAGCGTCACGCTTTGCAGCGCCTGGTTGAAATTAAAATTCTGGCTCAGCAAATTAAACCGCGCCTGCTCCTGCGCCGCCCTGCGCGACCCGAAATCAAGCAACAAATATTGCATCCGCGCCGTCGGTCCAACATACAACTGATTCACCGTGTTCCGGCTGGGCGCCGTCGGCTGCGTCGTATGCGCCCCGCCCGCCTCCACCCCCACGCTGACGGTGGGATAATCCAGTGCCTTCTGCACGCCAAGTTGCGCCGCCAGCGCGTTTGCCTGCTGCCACGCCGCTGACGTTGACGGATTGCGCCGCAACGCCTCGTCCACCAGTTCCGGTAACGACCACTGACGTTCAGCGTCGTCAAACGGCGCTGTCAAACTCACCTCCCGCGCCGACGCCGGCAACCCGGCCCCCGGATTGCCAAACGGCACCGTCAGCGAGGAGGCGGGGTCAACCCCCTCCTCCACCCGCACCGCCGGCACATCCTCAGCGCGCGCGCCCGACACCGTCATCATCAGCGCCGCCAAGAACCCATATTTCCCGCAAGATAACACCATAAAATGCAATCCATTAAAAATAACCCTGAAATTTCACCGCCACAATTATAAAATAAAAATGCGTAAAAAGCCGAATGGCAGCCAACTCCAGCATGGTTCATTTAACCGCGACGCCGTCATTTTGATAAATATTATTTTTCTTGCCATTATTAGGAAAATCATATAGATAAAAACACCCCCTATGGAACTGCGCGAACTCCGCTATTTCATCGCCGTCGCCGAGGAATTGAATTTCTCCGCCGCCGCCAAACGTTTGCATTTGTCACAGCCGCCGCTAACCGCCGCCATTAAAAAATTGGAGGCGGAGCTGGCGGTGCGCCTGTTCAACCGCACCAGCCGCAAGGTCGAACTCACCGAGGCGGGCGCGCATCTGCTCGCGGCGGGGCGCCGCCTGCTCAACCACGCCCGCCAGGTCGCTGACGGCACCAGGGTGTACGGGCAGGGCAAGCGGGAAGTGTTGCGGCTGGCGTTTTTCATACTCGTCACCCGCGACATTTTGCCCATGGCGCTGTCGCGTTTTCGCAAGAACTTTCCCAACGTTTATTTGGAATTTCAACATCTCCGTCCCGAAGATGCCGAGAAAATCCTCACCGACGACCTTGCCGACGCGGTCATCGCCAATCATCTGCCGACCGGCGAGTTGCTGGCCTCCAAATCCTGGCTTCGCACCAGTCTGGTCGCCGCCCTGCCGCCGCACCATCCGCTGACAGTGAACAAGAAAATCAGCATCGCCGATTTGCGTGACGAGCAGTTTATCCTGAGCCATGACACCGCCCCGCAGTTGACACAAAAGGCCCATCAATTCTGCCGCGCCGCTGGCGGTTTCGAGCCGCGTATCAAGCAATATTGCTCGGAAACCCTCGGCGCCCTGGCCTTGGTCGCCGCCGGTGACGGCGTTTCCATTTTCGATTCCAGCATTGAGTGGACCCGCACCGGCGCGACCTTTATTCCTTTCAAGGAGCCGACTCCCGCCATTCAATGGGGCGTCGCCTGGCGCAGGGACAAGGAAACCCCCGCGTTGCGCGGTTTGTTGCGGGAGCTTAACCGCGCGTTTGCCGGCGGCGCCATTAAACAGCCCCGGCAGGGCCGCTGACCGTGCGCGGGGTTTATTACGACGGCCCAATGCCCGCGCGCGAGGCAATATGAACACCCAATAACTCATCCGGATGAGGGATGCCGCTCACACCTGTGTCTTGAAATACGCGATGGTGTGTTTCAACCCTTCTTCCAAAGGCACTTTCGGTTCCCAGCCGTCGAGGTGTTTTTTCGCCAGGGTGATGTCGGGGCGGCGTTGTTTGGGGTCATCAGCGGGGAGCGCCTTGTGGACGATTTTGCTTTTGCCTCCAACTTGCCCCAACACCAACTCGGCGAGTTGCAGCATGGTGAATTCACCCGGATTGCCGAGGTTGATGGGGCCGACGGCGCCGCTCTGGTTCATCAAACGGACAAAGCCCTCGATAAGGTCGTCCACATAACAGAACGAGCGCGTTTGCTGGCCGTCACCATAGACGGTGATATCCTCGCCGCGCAGGGCCTGGACAATGAAGTTGGAGACCACGCGCCCGTCATCGGGATTCATCCGCGGGCCATAGGTATTGAAGATGCGGACGATGCGGATGTCGGTTTTGTTCTCGCGGTGGTAGTCGAAGAACAGCGTCTCGGCGCACCGTTTGCCTTCGTCGTAACACGAGCGGCGTCCGATGGGATTGACGTTGCCCCAGTAAGATTCCGGCTGCGGGTGAACGGCGGGGTCGCCGTACACCTCGCTGGTGCTCGCCTGAAAGACTCGCGCCTTGACGCGCTTGGCGAGACCCAGGCAGTTGATGGCGCCCATGACGGAAGTTTTGACGGTCTTGATGGGATTGTACTGGTAGTGCGGCGGCGAGGCGGGGCAGGCGAGGTTGTAGATTTGGTCAACCTCAAACTTGAACGGGTCGATGACGTCATGGCGCACGAGTTCGAAATTCGGGCGTCCAATCAAGTGGGCGATGTTTTGTTTGCGTCCGGTGAAAAAGTTGTCGAGGCAAATTAACTCATGCCCCTGGCTGATAAGCCTGTCGCAAAGATGCGAGCCGAGAAAACCCGCGCCGCCGGTGACCAAAATCCTCATGGCTGGCGATTATGCAAAGACGCGGCGATTTAGCCAGTTGAAAATGACGGTCAGCGCCCAGGTCAGCGCATTGGCGGCGAGCAACGCGCTGACCGGGAGCATCAGTTGGTGTTCCGCCAACAACCAGCCGCTGACGATGGGAATGGCGCATAATATCACCAGCACGGACATGACGCTGACGACGCGTTTTTTCAACAAGGCGAGTTGGCTCGCGATTAGTGCCGTCACCATCAGCGCGGCGAACAGCCATTCGTCCGGCACGGGGCGGGTGAAATTGGCGGCGAACAAATCTTTCAACGCCTGGTAAAGCACCCGCGTGAACTCGCCTTCCGCGCCGACCAGCAGGATTTTTCCGCTGACAGCGGCCGGGTCAACGAGGGGCGGGAGATTGTGGCGGAGCTGCTCGGCGGAGACAATCAATTGATAAAACCCGACGGCGGGCGCTTCGCCGTCGCCGTGAAGCGGCAGGCACCCGTCGCGGTCAACAGGGATGCGCGCGGGGTCGCCGCCGCCGAAGTATTGCAAGTAAGTTTGCAGGACGAACGTGGGAACGGTTTTCCCGCCGTCACTGACAATGAGCGGAACACGCCGCGCCTCACCATCAGCGTCCGGCCACCATGGCGACGGCGCAACCCTGGCGGCCTGGGCAATCTCAGCGGGCGCCCCCGGCAGCAACACCACGCGTTCAAACCGCCGGATTTGCCTGCCGAGTTGCGCGTCGTAAATTTTGTAATCCGCCTCGCCCGCCTCCAACGGAATGGCGATGGCGACCACGGCGGGCTTAAACTCGGCGATGGCGTTAAGAAACACCGCGTAATCCAAGTTCGACCACGGCCAACTTTGCCGGCCAAAATCCTGAGTCGTGACCAACACAACGGGCGGCGCGGCGGGAATTTCCATCGGCAAAAAGCGGGCGGCAAGCCCCGCCGCGCGCGCGTCCCCGCCAGCCGCGAACCCAAGCAAATGCAACACCCACCCCGCCCCGCTCACCGTCAGCGCCAGGCCGATGGCGAAGCCCCGCAAAAACGCGCCGCTGACAATCGTGTTCAAAGCGTGACTTTTTTAGCAGATTTCTCAAATTGCCGCACACTATTTGAAAAACAATAATTTTTCAAAGAACCTGACGCAACGCCGCCCGCTGACAACGGGCGGCGTGATTCCTCCGCGGGGCCAATGCTTTTTTTCACCCCGCCACGGCGTTAAAAAAGCTGGCTTGGAACCAAACTTGTTGTAAAGTTGGCAAACATTTTCAGCCATGGGCACACGCGATATTCGCCGCCGTATCAAGTCGGTCAGGAACACCTCGCTCATCACGAAGGCAATGCAGATGGTGGCGACCTCCAAAATGGCGCAGGCGCAGGCGCAGGCGTTGCAGGGGCGCGCATTCGCCGCGCAGCTTGGCAAAATACTGCGTGACATAGGGCGGCATGCGCTGGAGGTGGAGCATCCGTTGTGGCGCGGCGCCGCTGACGGCGCGCCGCCCGCGGTGTTGTTGATTTCGACGGACAAGGGGCTGTGCGGGGGATTGAACGCCAATTTGTTCCGCGTGCTGGCAGCGCTGCCGGCGGAGACGGTGTTGGTCACCATCGGGCGGCGGGGGCGGCAGTTCGCCGCGCGCACAAAGCGGCGTTTGCTGGCGGATTTTCCCCTGCCGGAGCGGATCGCCTACCCTGCGGTGAAACACATCGCGGAGTATCTGTCGGAGGCTTTTCTCCGCGGCGAAATTGGCTCGCTGACGGTGTTATATCCGCGCTTTGTCAACACACTGGTGCAAAAGCCATTGCGGGAGCCGCTGCTGCCGCTGGCGGATTTGAATTGCTCAAACGTCGGCTTGCTGGGCGAAACAGTCCTCTCCGCTGACCATGACACGGGCGCGGACTTTGTGTACGAACCGTCAGCGTCAGCGGTGCGCGACAAACTGTTCCCCATGTACGTGAATTTCAATCTGTATCACATGCTGTTGGAAGCCCGCGCCTCGGAGCACAGCGCGCGCATGGTGGCGATGAAGAACGCGACAGACAACGCGCGGCAATTGACCAAGGACTTGACGCTGGAATACAACAAAGTGCGGCAGACAGCCATCACGAACGAGATTTTGGAAATCGCGGCGGCGCAAGCGGCGGGGGATTGACGTTGCGGCAAGCTGCCGGTCTGCGACCCTTTTTTTCAAAAACTCCTTGGCTAACGCGCCGAAAAAACAACCGCGATAAACCGCGCGCCCCGGTATTTCCCAATAAAAATATTTTTCAAAAAACCCTTGACGGGGCATGGTTTTTGTATAGTCTAAGCGGCCTATGGTGCAGAATACAATTCGCCAATTCGCCAATTCGCCAATTCGCCGTATGAGCCACCTCCGCCCAGTCCGCTCGTAAGGGGCGGAACTTTTTCCTTTTTCCAGCCCATTTCAACGACCCTTTTTACTCTTCCCAAGAGCGTTTTCAGCTTAATTGACACAACGGCAGAGACTTGCGCTGCCACTCCCAATTTTTCATCAGCCATTGATGAAGTTTCATCAGTCGTTGATGGAGTTCCATCAGTCGTTGATGGAGTTCCATCAGTCGTTGATGAAGTTCCATCAGTCGTTGATGAAGTTTCATCAGTCGTTGATGGAGTTTCATCAGTCGTTGATGGAGTTCCATCAGTCGTTGATGAAGTTCCATCAGTCGTTGATGGAGTTTCATCAGCCGTTGATGGAGTTTCATCAGTCGTTGATGAAGTTCCATCAGTCATTAATAAAACCCCAACCGGAG
>JAITHY010000062.1 GCA_031279715.1 Verrucomicrobiales bacterium
CAGTTTTCAGCGAAATGCCGCTGACGCTGAGCCTGTCGCCGCCGCTGACGGTCAGCGCCGGCGAACTGAAAACTGAAAACTGAACGCTGAAAACTTTTATGATACTAGCCCGAGTCGAAGGTAGCGTCGTGGCGACGAAGAAGAATCCGAAAATGACGGGTTCCAAATTGTTGCTGGTGCGCCCGGTCAGCGTCAGCGCGGCGACTGACCAAGAATTGAAATCCGGCAGCGGCACGCTCATCGCCACCGACGCGCTTGGCGCGGGCGAGGGGGACGTGGTGCTGATCGTGCAAGGCAGTTCCGCGCGGCTCGCTGTTGATGACAAAGACTCGCCGGTTGACGCGGTGGTGATTGGGATTGTGGACACGGTTGATGTTCAGCGGCGGGAATTGTACAAGGCAAAATAATTTTTTATGAATAATGAGCAACTTATTTCCCGCGTGGTCAGCGAGGTGCTGGCGCGTTTGCAAGAGTCACGGTCAGCGGCGAAGCTGACGGGCAGCGGCTTCGGCGTGTATGAAAAAATGGAGGATGCGGTTGACGCCGCCGCGAAGTCGTTTCTCCAACTGCGCGAGAAAGGTGTTGCCGCGCGAAAATCAGCGATTGCTTGCATCCGAAAATTGAGCAAGGAAAAAGCCGCGGAGTGGGGAAGGCTCGAATTTGAGGAGACCAAAATCGGGCGGCTCGCCCACAAGATTGAAAAACTCGGCATTTGCGCCGACCTCGTGCCGGGCGTCGAGTTTCTCGAACGGCAGGCGTTCAGCGGCGATTTCGGGCTGACCATCATTGACTTCGCGCCGTGGGGCGTCATCGGCGCCATCACTCCGTCCACGCACAGTGTGCCGACGCTGACGGGGAATGCGATTAACATGCTCGCGGCGGGTAACGCGGTGGTGTACAACACACACCCCGCCGCCGCTCGCTGCGCCGCCGTCGCCATTCACGCGTACAACGAGGCGATTTTCGCGGTGACGGGCATCAGCGATTTGTTGACCACCGTCAGCGCGCCGACGCTCGACACGTTCAACATTCTCGCCAACAGCCCGAAGGTCAACTTACTGTGCATCACCGGCGGACCCGCTGTGGTTCGGGCGGCGATGAAGACGGGCAAACGCGCGATTTGCGCCGGGCCGGGCAATCCGCCGGTGGTGGTGGACGAGACCGCCGACCTTCAGCGGGCGGCGAAGAGCATTATTCAAGGCGCGGCGTATGACAACAATTTATTGTGCATCGGCGAGAAACAAGTGTTCGTCGTCGAGTCCGCCGCTGACGCTCTCATTGCCGAGTTGAAAAAAGCCGGCGCGGTGCAACTCAACGCCGCGCAGGTGGACGCGCTGACGAAGGCGGCGTTCACCATCCCGCCTGGCGAGAAGGGCGGCGGCTGCAGGCATCCGGTGTTGAATAAAAATTTGGTGGGCAAAGACGCGGCGGTGCTGGCGGCGGCGATTGGGCTGACGGTCAGCCCCGCGACGGAATTATTATTTGGCGAAACTGACGAAAAACATTTGTTCGTGCAGGAGGAGCAGATGATGCCGTTCCTGCCCGTCGTGCGCGTGAAGAACGTGAACGACGCCGTCGCCGCCGCCATCCGCAGCGAGCACGGCTACCGGCACACGGGCATCATGCACTCGCAGAACATTCGCAATTTGACAAAGATGGCGCAGGAGATTGACACGACGCTGTTCATCAAAAACGGGCCGTCCATGACGGGGCTGGGCCTGGGCGGCGAGGGTTTCCTGAGCTTCAGCATCGCCACGCCGACGGGCGAGGGGGTGACGACGCCGATGACGTTCACGCGGTCGCGGCGGTGCGTGATGGTGGAGAATTTGAATTTGTATTAGAGGGAGTATGCAGTTTTCAGTGTTCAGTTTTCAGCAAGACCGCTGACGCTGAACCAACCGCTGACGGTGAGTTTAACGCGCCAACGACTGAAAACTGAACACTGAAAACTTAACATGAGACTCGCGCAAATAGTCGGCCACGTGACCGCAACCGTGAAGCACAAAAGTCTTCACGGTCAGCGGCTGCTCATTGCCCAGCCCGTCAACGCTGACGGTCAGGACGACGGCGCGCCGCAGGTGGTCATTGACCCGCTCGGCGCGGCACGCGGTCAGCGGGTGCTGATTAGCAGCGACGGCTCCGAGGCGCGGAAAATCGTCGCTGACGGTCACAGTCCGGCGCGGTGGTTTGTCGCGGGCATCGTGGACGAAAGGAGCGCGGCATGAGGCTCGGCACGGTCATTGGGACAGTGACGCTGACGGTCAAGTCGCCGCGACTGCGCGGCGGGCGGATGCTGCTCGTGCAGCCGTGGGCGTCATTGTCAGCGGCGGGCGCGAAGGAATTTGCGCCGGTGATTGCGGTGTACGACGAACTCGGCGCCGCCGCTGGCCAGACCGTGAGCATCAGCGAGGGAGCGGAGGCGAGCTGTCCGTTCCCGACGCCGACGCCGGTGGACGCGTATTGCGCCGCGCTGGTGGATGAAGTTTTTTACGAACCGAGCGGGAAGGAAAAATTATGAAAGTCATATCACAAACGGACGCCGAGGTATTTGTCAAAACAGGCGCGAAAGAATTTAACGCGGAGAAGGGCGACGTGCTCACCCCGGGCGCGCGCGACGTGCTGCGCGAGTTCGGCGTGCGCGTCAACTATGGCGGCGCGGTGTCACCGTCAGCGGGCGGCAATGTCGTCAACGCCGCCGCTGACAGTCAGCTTTTCAACTCGCCGCTGGCGGAAAAATTGAAGAAGGAAATTTGCGACATCGGGCGGCGGATTTGGATGCGCGAATATTGCGACGGCAACGGTGGCAACATCTCCACGCGCCTGACGCCGAACCGCTTCCTCTGCACGCCGACGGGCGTCAGCAAAGGCTTCCTCACACCGGAAATGCTGTGCATGGTGGACGAGCGCGGCAAGCAAGTCGCGGGCACGTGGAAGCGCACGAGCGAATTCATGACGCACCTCGCGATTTACAACGCGACGCCCGACGCCGTCAGTGTGTGCCACGCGCACCCGTGCCACGCCGGCGCGTTCGCCATCAAGCAACTGCAACCGCCGCCGCGGCTCATTCCGGAGTTGGAGGTGTTCGTCGGCGAAGTGCCCGTTGCGCAATACGACACGCCCGGCAGCGCGGCGACCGCCGAGGCTGTCGGCAAGCTCGCGCCTCAGCATCAGTCCATCATCATGGGTTTGCACGGCGTGATTTGCTGGGGCAAATCGGTCGAGGACGCGTATTTCAAAATGGAAATCACCGACGCCTACTGCCGCACCGTCATCCTCGCGCAAGCATTGCCCGGCCAGGCCGCCATCAGCGGTGAGAAGATGAGCGAGTTGCTGGCGCTGAAAAAAGGCATGGGCCTGCCCGACAGCCGGTACGGATTGAAGCCGGCGGA
Organism: Verrucomicrobiales bacterium; assembly: GCA_031279715.1. Taxonomy (GTDB): domain Bacteria; phylum Verrucomicrobiota; class Verrucomicrobiia; order Methylacidiphilales; family JAAUTS01; genus JAIRPN01. Next base: position 3,390 of record JAITHY010000062.1, read on the forward strand.
ATTGTGCGAGACAGACCCGTGGGAGGAGATGTGCGGCAGTCACGGCTGTTCATCACCCGTGACACCGTGGAACCCGATGACCGTTGACGCCGGCAAACCCGCCACTGACGCCGAGACTGAGGCGTTGGTGCAAAAATTGACAGATGAGATTATTGCCAAGTTGAATAAGTAGGATAAGTTAAACTGGCAGAAATAAATCTATGAAAAAGATGCTGATGATAACGATGGCCGCCGCGCTCATGTTCAGCGTTGGCGGGTGTGAGAAAAAGGATGCGCTCATTGACTCGGCGCATAATTCGCGCAATAGCTTGGAATGGGAGGGTGTTTATGCCGGTGAAATTCCGGGGAAAGATTATCCGGATCTCAAGGTGACGGTTATTTTGCGCGCCGACTCGACTTATGAGGCGCACTACCAGTATATCCATCCGGATGACGAGCACATGACCGCGACTGGAACTTTCACATGGGACAAGGACGGCGGGGTGATTACAATGGATCAGGGGATGACCAAGCGTTATCGTGTCGGTGAAAACAGGCTGATTTTATTGGACCTGAATGACCGGCCCGTCACCGGCGAGTTGGCGGATAAATATGTGCTAAGAAAACAGCCGTAAATTAAGTTTCATGCAGTCCGCATTCTCGCTTTAATCCAAAAAAACGTGTTTGTTCCCCGGTCATGCCAGGCTCCCATTTTGCGGTGGTGTGGATGTCGCCCACGCTGACATAGCCTTGTTCCCAGAGCGGATGATAAGGCAGGTCGTGCGCGGTCAGGTATTCGTGAACCTGCCTGCTTGTCCACTCAATGATGGGATGAATTTTATAGCGCCCGCGCTGGACGCTGACGATGGGCAGGTTTTGGCGCGACACAGACTGCTCGCGCCGCAAGCCCGCCAGCCACGCTGACGCTGACAATTCTTCCAGCGCGCGCCGCATCGGCTCCACTTTGTTGAGGCGGTTGTATTGCTCAAGACCCGCCAGGCCTTGTTCCCACAGCTTGCCGAAGCGCGCCTCCTGCCACGCGGATGAGCATTCGGCTCGGTAAATTTTCAGATTGAGCCGCAGCTTCATTGTCAGCGTGTCAATGAAACGGTACGTTTCGGGAAACAAATAGCCCGTGTCAATCAGAATAACCGGAATATTCGGCGCAACTTGCGTGGCGAGATGCAACATCACAGCGGACTGAATGCCGAAGCTGGAACTGAGCGTCAGCCCGCCGCCAAATTCGCCATGCGCCCATGCCACTCGTTCCGCCGCTGACAATGAGGTCAGTTTTTCGTTGAGCGAAAAAATAGTTTCATCCGAATTCATTTATTGCTTGCCATCCTACACACATTAACAATAAAGTCTATAGAGAATATGACACATTTGGACAAATTGGAATCACAAGGTATCTTCATCTTTCGCGAGGCTTATCACTCGTTCAAAAATATCGCCAAGCCATGGTCGATGGGCAAGGACTCCAATGTCCTCATCTGGCTGGCGAAAAAAGCGTTTTGCGGTAAAATTCCCTTTCCCGTGCTGCATATCGACACCACTTATGAATTTCCCGAAATGCTCGAATTCCGCGACTGGGCGGTGAAGGAATATGATCTTAATCTCATCGTGAAAATCAACGAGGACGCCCGCCATGGCCGCGGAGCATATAAAACCTCAGTCGGCTACGAGACACACGACCCCGTCACCGTCACGCACGAATTGAAGACGGTCGCCTTGCAACAAGTCATCGCGCACTACAAATGGGACGCTCTCATCACCGGTATTCGCCGCGACGAGGACTCGACGCGCGCGAAGGAACGATATTTTTCCCCGCGCAACGCTGATTTTGAATGGGATTACCGCGACCAGCCGCCGGAGTTTTGGAATCAGTTTACGACCGCTGTTGGTGAGGGCGAGCACATCCGCGTCCAGCCGCTGCTCGACTGGACGGAGACCGATATCTGGCAATACATCAAGCGTGAGCGCATTCCCATTCCGCAGATGTATTTCGCCCGCGAGGTTAACGGCAAAAAACTGCGTTACCGTTCGCTTGGCTGTCATCCCATCACCAAGCCCGTTGAGAGCGATGCGGCTGACATTGACGCCATCATTGAGGAACTGCGCCACACCAAGACCAGTGAACGCGCCGGACGCGCCCAAGACCATCACGAGCGCAATGCCATGCAGAAATTACGCGCCAAGGGGTTTATGTAATTGAGTGTTTTTCGCGGGTTAAAATGGATCTGATGGTCCGCGCACCTCCCAAGACTTGTCAAACTTGGGTCAGTTTCAGCAAAGATGGGCGGTTTCGGATTCCCACGCGAAGCGAAATGCTCCATATGGAAAAATGAAACCGGATACAGACGCTTCCTCGGCCTGCTACCGCGGGCAAGTCCGCGGCAATGTCGCTCATTCTTTTCAATCTTTTTTCGAGGTTACCAATTGGAAGAGGCAAAAAAATTTTCAAAAAAAGTTGACATCACAATAATTTTATGCAAAATGTTGCTCATATGATGAATTGCACGACATTCGACATTGACTCCGACGCTCGCTGCGTCGTGACGCAATTCGGCAATTCGGCAATTCGGCAATTCGGCAATTCGGCAATTCGCTTAAATTCTAACATACTTTCCGCTGAAGCACAACTTTCGCTTTTGGCAAACGTCAAAGGCGTTTTTTTTTATTTTTTTCAAACCAATCGAAAGGAATATATGAACAAATATAGTGTCATCAAACGGGCTGCGTTGCTTGGTGTGTTCGCCGGCATGGCAGCGTTGACGGTCAGCGCAAGGGCGGAGACGATTTATATCGGCGACGCGGCGAATTACGGCGCGGATTTGCTGGCGAACGGCAAGACATGGATTGCAGGTGACAGCGCCTCCAAAGTGACATTTGTCTTTACCCAGACGGACAGGCTGTATTTTAATCCAACCGCCGTGGCGCAGCAGTTGCAGGTGACGGAGGTGAATTTTTATGCGGCGAGTGCGGACGCAAGCAATTTTGTGCGCCCATTTGTGGCAACCTGGACCGGGGCAAACACCACGACGGGTACCAATTACACCCTGTTATGGATAGGGGATGACATTGCGGCGGATAATGTCGCCGGACTGAAAAATATCACGATTGCCAACGCGCCAATCATTACTCTGAACGCCGGGGAGATTCTGGTTGCGGGTTATTGCGCTCAGAATGTTGGCGGCTTGATTCGCAATGACGGCGCCCCAAGCGGCATTCCTGATTACGTCCGCCTTGACGTGTTTGATTTGGGTGTGAACGACCATTTGTCCAACGCGGCTCTTACACTTGACCGCACGATGGCGTTTAACATTGGCTTCGTGGTTATTCCCGAACCCGCCACCCTCGGCTTGCTGATGTTGGGCGTGGTACTCATTGTCAGCGCCCGTTTGCTCCGATGCCGTGATTGAGGAATATGCCCATGCGTTTTTTCATTACGACCTTGAGCGCCGCATGGCTGGCGGCGGTCACCGCCAGCGGCGCGATTTTGAGCGGGGATAAAAACCTTGGCTCCATTTGGTTCCTCGGCGATTCCATCATGCAGAGCAATGCCGACGGCAGCGGCGCCAGTTCACCACGTCTGTCACTTTACAATCAATTGAGCGCCGCTGGTTACACTTTCGACTACACTGGCAGTCACACCGCTAATGTGGACGGGCTGCCAGTCACCGGTGGCACGGTGATTAACAATTTGTATCATTACCACGACGGTCATTCCGGCTGGCGGATAGACGATTACACCAAAGGCAATGCCAATGACGTGGCGAGCCTGTGGAACAGCGGACGTCTGAATTTTTTCAAACCCAATGTCATTGTCATCATGCTTGGCACCAATGATCTGGACCGCTTTGACTATGCGACCATGAGCGCAGAAGCCGCCGCTCATGAGGCAAAGGCGCGGATGGAGACGCTGTTGAACAAGATTTACGCGTTACCCAATTCTGGCGGCCCCACCGTCATTCTCAGCAACATCCCGCCCAACGGCAGAACAACGGAGAAAAGCGCCGGTGTCAACGCATTCAACGCGCTGTTGCCAAGCCTCGTCAGCGGCTATCAGGCTGCGGGCAGAAGCATTTATCTCGCCGATGTGAACTCCCTGCTGAACAACGAGTACAGCAAGGCGATGGTCAGCGACAATCTGCACACCAATGCTTACGGCAACGACTTGCTGGCGCGGGGCTGGTTTGAAGCCATCAACGCGGCGGTTATTCCGGAACCCGCGACTTGGGCGCTGTTGATGACAGGCGCGGCGCTGTTGGTGACGTTGCGGCCGCGGAATAAAAACACGACAGCACCACGCTTGAGCACGCCGTTGCCGCTGGTCTCATCACCAGCGGCAGGGGGCGGGCGTTGTTCTATTAGGGTTTAACTTTGCGTCGGCGCGGTGGGGGCGAGACGGGCTTTCCAGCTTTCCTCAATGCCTTTGATTTGCGCGTATTTCGCTTTCACTTGCTCCTGTGCGATGGCTTCCAATTTTTGGTAGCGGTCAGGGTTCATTTGTTTCAGCGACTTGAAGCGCGTCTCGCTGTCCATGAATTGTGTCAGCGGAGTCTTTGGCTCGGCGGAGTCGATTGTCAGCGGTGATTGTCCGGCGTCAATGCGGCGCGGGTCGAAGCGGTACAATGGCCAGTGTCCGGAGTCGACCGCCAGTTTTTGCTGGGTCAGGCCATTTTCCATATTGATGCCGTGCGCGATGCAATGGCTG
>JAITHY010000071.1 GCA_031279715.1 Verrucomicrobiales bacterium
CGCTGTTGCCGCCGAGGGTGGTCACGCCGGTGAAGACGCTGTTGTCCAACGTGACCGTCAGCGTGGCGCTGCCGCTGCCAGTGAGATCGCCGGTCAGCGTGCTGTCAGTGAGCGTCAGCGTCGTGGTGGCGGCGCCGGCAAAATTCGCGCCGCCGGTCAGCGTGGAATTTCCCTCCACGTTCACGGTGACTGTGGTGGGTGTGTCAGCCTCCACCAAATTGCCGCCCGCGTCGGTGCCGGTCAGGATGCTGGTGATGTCCAGCGCCACCGTGCCGCTGAAGGTGGCCCCACCCTTGATGGTGATGTCATAAGCGGTGCTGCCGGACACCATCGTCGCCGCGTTGAGCAGGCGGTTTTCCTTGTTCACGCTGATGCCGCCGCCCTGCCCGGCGACAATTGAGCCGCCGGTTATTTCCAAAATCTTCGTCGTGTCCAAGCCGGAGCGCAGAATGACGCCCTCCGCGGAGCCGCGGACCGTGATGTTGGTGTTTGCCAGATACACTTCGCCTCTGCCCGCGCCAGTCAAAAGAATGCCCGAAGAGCCTTTGCCCGAGACCTCAATTGTGGAATTGCTCATTTCCACGAAGCTGTCCGACGAGTCCAGCGCCACGCCATAGCTGAAGGAGCCGGAGGTGATGATATGGATGCCATTCACACAAGCCGTGCCGCCCACCGCCAGCAGACCGTGGCTTTCATTGCCCAGCGTCGTAACGGCGCCGCCGCTGACGGTCATAACCGAGCCTTCGGAGGGACGAAGCCCGTGTGATAACAAACCGTTGGTGACAATCGTGACATCCCGCAGAATGGCAACGCTCGTGTTGCTGACGCGCACACCCATGCCCGTGTTCAAGGTCGTGATGGCGCCGCCAGTCATCGTCAGCGTGGAAGAGGCATCCACTCTAACGCCGAAAGCCCCTGAGCCGGAGGTCGTGATTATCACATTATTCAACACCATCCCGCTGGCGCCGGTGATGTTCGTGCCGTGGCCATGGGAATTAATCACTGCGCCTTGCAAACTGCCGCTGCTGGCACTGGCGAGGTTGACGCCGACGGCGTTGGCGCCGGTGGTCGTGATGGCACCGCCGCTCATCAACAGCGTGGAAGAGGTGGCAAGGGTGACGCCATGCCCGTTGTTGGCGCCGCTGGTGATGTTGGTGTCATTTAATATCGCGACCCCCGTGCCGCTGGCGTTGACGCCGTAGTAGGCGGCGGTGATGGCGCTGTCGGTGAGACTGACAGTGCCGCCGGTGGCGATGGTGACGCCGGTGGCGGTGATGACGACGCGGGTGCCGGCATACCAACCGCTGGTGTTGACGCTGACCGGGCTGGTGGTGATGGCTCCGCTGTTGAAGGTCACGTCGCTCTGTGTCGTGCCGGAGCCGGCGTTAGATGCTGATGTTGACACCAGGGGCGCCGCCAATGGTGGCGCTGACGTTCAACGGGGTTAATACGATGCCGCATAGGGCGGTGGTTAGCTTTATTATGATGTTGGTTTTCATAGTTTTAAAGTTGTCAGGATGGCCCATGGTCAATATAGCACAGGTAATCTTGCCTGTGTCCTTGATGAAATATTTTTCGCGGGCGCGGCGAGGGAAATCCCGATGGGATTGACGCTGGCGGTCAGTGGGCGCGAGTCCGCGCCGGTTAAAATTCAACGCCGCCGGCAATACTCATCCGCCAGCGTCAGCGCGGCGGCGATGGTGGTGTCCATGTCCAGATAACGGTACGTGCCGAGGCGACCGATGAATGTCACGTCTTTGCGGTGCGCGGCGAGTTGCAGATACTCTTGGTAACGCTGACGGTCAGCCGGCAAATTTTTCGGATAGAACGGCGCGTCACCGTCAGCGGTCTCCTTGCTGTATTCGCGGAACGCCACCGTCTTCGCGTGCTCCTCCCACGGCGCGAAATGCTTGTGCTCATGAATGCGCGTGTATGGCACGGCGGTGTCGGGATAATTCAACACCGCGTTGCCTTGGTAATCACCGTCGGCGTCTACGCGCTCGAATATCATTGTACGGTAGCCGAGACGTCCGAGTTGGTGATTGAAAAACCCGTCAATGGTGCCGCTGTAAAATGTGTGCGCGTAATGCCCGATCATTTCGTGCGCGAACGCCGTGTGCAGCCGCACGCTAATATTCGGATGGGCGAGAATTTTTTCAACGATGGCGGTGTAACCCTCCTCCGGTATGCCTTGGTGACGGTCGGCGTAATAATTGTCATCGTAGCTGAACCTCACCGGCAGCCGCTTCAACACCGAGGCCGGCAACTCGCGCGGCTCGCAACCCCACTGCTTTTTCGTGTAACCGTGGAAGAACGTCTCGTACAACTCGCGCCCGATGAACTTCAGCGCCTGCTCCTCGAAATTTTGCGGCTCGCTGATGCTCGCGTCGCCGAGCGTGGTCAAAAATTCCCGCGCCTCGTCGGGGCGAAAGGTTTTGTTAAAAAACTGGTTGATGGTCAGCAAGTTCACCGGCAGCGTGAACACGCCGCGCTTGGTGACCGCCTTGACGCGGTTGACGAACGGGTAAAATTTTGCGTGGCGATTTGCATACTCCCACACGCGCCCGCTGTTGGTGTGAAAAATATGCGGTCCATATTGGTGCAGCATCACGCCGCTGACGCTGTCGCGCCGCGTGTGGCAATTGCCCGCGAGATGCGCCCGCTCGTCAATGACGGTGACATGTTTCCCCGTCCGCTCCGCCAGTTCCCGCGCCAGTACCGCGCCGGAAAATCCCGCGCCGACAATTAAATAATGTTTGGTCATAAAAGTTCACCCTCAGTGTTTCAATAACTCGAAAAATTTTTCGGGATGGCGCAAGTCCTCAAAATACGCCGTCGGCTGGTGCGCCAATAACTCCTCCCTGGAATAACCGCCGGTTGCGACCGCGATGGTCTTCGCGCCGATGATTTTGCCGCAGGCGATGTCGTGCGGCGTGTCGCCGATGACGCGCACATCTTCCGGTTTGAAATC
>JAITHY010000089.1 GCA_031279715.1 Verrucomicrobiales bacterium
GAAGGTGCCGGTGTCCGCGGTGAGGGCGCTGGAGCCGCTGACGGTCAGCGCGCCGGTGAAGCGGATGTTGGTGCCGGTGTAGCTGCCGACGGTGTTGACGTTGCCGGTGGTGTGGGTGGCGCCGCTTTCCGTATAGGCCGAGCCGCTGACGGTCAGGGCGCTTTGGGCGCCGACTGTCCGCGGCGCGATGCTTGATAACAAGCCGCTGACAGTCAGTAGCAACGCGGCCCATTGGGTTACCTTGTTGGTTTTCATTTGTTTTTTCCTTTTCGTTATTTTACGTGCCATAAGCACGTGTTAGTTATGAGGATTTTTTGGGCCGGCGTCAAATTCTTTTTACGTGCTAATAGCTAGTAATGATTGGGGGTGGTTGCGGCATCTTTTAGAAATGAAAGTTGCCGCCTATGCCAAGACCTTTGGAAATAATATCCGCCGCCAGCGGGTGGAGCGCAAGCTGACGCAGGAAAGACTGGCGGAAATTTGTGACTTGTGTTTGCGCTATGTGCAGGAGTTGGAGGGTGGTGTGAAGACTCCAAGTTTGGAAACCCTGCTCCGTTTGCGCAAGGCGCTGAAATGCGAGTGGGACAATTTGCTGGCGAAGTTGTAGCCTCGCCCGCCGCTTTTTGCAATCCCCGAAGGGATGAAAGAGACATGGCAACAGCGGCCGGTCAAACCTTGCACGGCGCGGCGGCGATTTTTTGCAGGAATTTTCCAAGGTCAGTGTCAGCGAAATCGCCCAGCGGCATGTCGCGGGCGATTTTCCAATTATAAACTTTGTGCCAGCGCGGATTTTTAACGCGCAAGTCGTCATAAGGGCCGAGGGCGCGGAAACTTTTGCCGTAGTGCGCCTGGATGGCGCGGGCGGTGAAATAATTCTCAAACGCGCGCCGTTGCAAAATATGACACTCAATGCCGACTTTTTCACATGAGGCCTTGAACGCGAGGCGGTCGGGGGCGATGTGGGCGTCAGCGGCGGGGCGCTCGCTGTCGATGAGGCAATACACGTCACGGCAGATGCGGGTGATTTCGCGCAACTCGTCGTCGCGGTTCGCCGTAATCATGCTGCCGCCGCCCAGCGGGATGAGGACGATGTGATGGTCAGCGTTCATCTTGCGCAGGATTTGGCGGATGGCGCGGATTTCGGTGGGGCCTTCGACGAGCAGGACTTTGGCGCGGCCCTCGACTTGTTGCGCGGAGAAGCCCGCCTCGCCGACCATTTCGCTGAGGCGGATGCCGGGCTTGAATTTGCTGATGATGGAATCGCCACTGTCAGCGGCACGGCGGATGCTGTAGGTGCGGTCGCCGGCGATTTTGGTGAGGCCGACGTTGTGCGAGGCGAACACCATCGCCACGCGCGCGAATCCGCTGAGGGTGGTGATGAAATCGGCTTGCAGGCTGGCGTGCAGGTGCGCCTCCGGCTCGTCGATGAAGATGTAGTCGGGCCGCGCAAGCTGGGCGCGCAGCAGAATCATCAGCGTCTGGCCCAGGCCGCTGCCGAGTTCCTCAACGGGAACGGGCGCGCGGTTGATGAAAAATTCCAGACGGTCGGCGGCGCGCAGGTCGAAGTTGCGCAAGCGGAACAGTGTTTTAATTTCCTCGCACACGCGTCCTGCCCCGCTGTCGGTGAGCAGCCGGCGTGTTTGTTCGCGGAACGCCGCGCGCGCGGCGGTGTCATCGTCAGCGAGCCAGAGGTCCTCCAGCCCGCGGAAGGGGCCGATGTACAGCGAGCGGGAGAGGCTTTGAAAAATTTTGCGCCATTTTTCCAAAAACACCAGATTGTCAGCGGCGGGTTGGGCGTCGGCGGCGACGCGGGCGTGGCAGTGGAAATTTTTGCGCGCAATGGCGAGGTGCGTTTCGTCGGGACCGCTGACGCCGGTCTCGTCGAATCCGCCGGCGCGGGCGACGCGGACGCTGATGATGAGGTCGCCGGGCGAGTCGCGGTGGAAAATTTTCCACGGGTCGCGCACGGCCTTGAGCGGCGGCAGCGGCAGGCCGTTGGTGAACAGGGCGCTGACGGTGTCCACGTCATGGCTGAGTTTTTCAAACAGCGGCTGGAACTCGTGGAACAGGCGCAGCAGCGTGGATTTGCCGGAGTTGTTGCCGCCGATGAGGGCGGTGATGCCGCGGCCGAGCCTGAGCCGCGCGGGATCGCCGAAGCAGCGGTAGTTTTTGACTGAGATTTCCAAGTTCATCGTCAGCGCCATGATAACGCGAAACGTGTTTTTAGCGACACAGATTTCCGCTTCACACCGCCGCTGACATTGCTATCATGCCCCGCTCATCATGGCAGCCAAGACATTCAACCAACTGGAGGAAATTTACCACCGGCCGATTTTCCAACTCCTGGACCAAGCCCGCGCCGTGTTCCGCGCCAATTGGACGGACAATACCATCCAGCTGTGCACGCTGCTGAGCATCAAGACCGGCGGGTGCAGCGAGGATTGCGCTTATTGCGCGCAAAGTTCGCACTATCACACCGGCGTGCAGCGCGAGGAATTGCTCGGCCTTGACGTGATCCTGGCGCACGCCCGCCGGGCCGCTGACAGTGGGGCGACGCGCTTTTGCATGGGTGCCGCGTGGAAGGGCGTCCGCGAGGGGACGCCGAGGTTTGAGCAGGTCAAGGTCATCATCAGCGAGGTGGCGAAACTCGGCATGGAAGTATGTGTCACGCTCGGCGAGTTGACGGAAAAAGCGGCGGAGGAACTGAAAGCCGCGGGCGTCACCGCTTACAATCACAATCTCGACACCAGCCCGGAATTTTACCCGAACATCGTCACCACGCACACCTACGCCGACCGGCTCCGCACCATTCGCGCCGCGCAAAAAGCGGGCATGGACGTGTGTTGCGGCGGAATCCTTGGAATGGGCGAGACCGTCAGCGACCGCTTGCGGATGCTGGAAGTTTTGACCGGTTTTGATCCCGCGCCGGAGAGCGTGCCGATTAACTGTCTTGTCGGCATTGGCGGCACGCCGCTGGCGGGCGCGGAGCCGGTGGGCATTTTTGATTTGTTGCGGATGATTGCGACGGCGCGCGTCGCGCTGCCGAGGACCAAGGTGAGACTGTCAGCGGGCCGCTCGTGTCTGACCAGGGAGGGACAGGCGATGTGTTTTTACGCCGGCGCGAACTCGATTTTTTACGGCGGCAAATTGCTCACCACGCCCGGCCCCGCCGAGGATGAGGATTTGACGCTGATTCGCGAGCTGGGCCTCACCCCGCTGGAGCCAAAAAAAGCGTGCCTGAACGATTTGCACACCGCCAACCCGCAACAACGCGGCGGGCGTCCTTAAATCCGCCGACCATGAAAGAACTCCGCCGCGTCTTTGCCTATTGCCGTCATTACCCGCTGCTGGCGGCGGGCATGATGGCTTGCGCGGTGCTCGGCACCGCGTTTGGCACGCTGTATCCGATTTACACGGGTAAAATTATTGACGAAATTTTCTCCGGACATTCCACGCGTGATTTGCCGCTGATGGCGGGCATGGTGCTCCTCTCCTTCTTCCTGCGCGACTTCCTCAACTTTGTTCGCCTGCGCTTCAACAACACCTTCGAGCAAAACGTCATCTTCAACATCCGCAGCGAACTGTACGACCACCTGCAGCGCCTCCCGCTCGCATGGTTTGACAACCAGGCCAGCGGCGACTTGATGACCCGCGTCAGCGAGGATGTCACCAACATGGAGCGCGTCCTCATCGACGGCATTGAGCAAGGCACCGTCGCCGTGCTGCAAATGCTCATCGTTGGCGGCGTCCTGTTCTGGCTTGACGCCCCGCTCGCCGCGCTCGTCCTGCTGCCCATCCCGCTGCTCATCGTCAGCGCCATGCTCTACACGCGCGCATCCTATCGCCGTCAGCGCGTCGTGCGCCGCGCCACCTCGGCGATGAACGCGCTGCTGCTCGACAACCTGCAGGGCATTTTGCAAATCAAATCCTTCGGGCGTGAAAAACGCGAGTTGCGCCATTTCCGGGAAAAGGCCGCCGACCTCAAAACCGCCACGCTCAACGGCATTTGGGTCTGGAGCTATTATTCGCCGGGGATGTCGTTTATTTCATCGCTGGGCATTGTGCTGGTGCTGTTTTTCGGCGGACGCGAGGCGTTGCAGGGCGACCCCGATTTCACCGCCGGCAAGCTCATTACGTTCATCATGTTCATAAATTTGTTCTACAATCCGACGGAAAAATTGCACAACTTGAATCAAATGTTCCAGTCCGCGCGCGCCGCCGCCGAGCGCGTTTTCAAAATTCTCGACACGCCGGCGGAGAAAATTTTAAGCGAGGGCAGCGCCGGGCAATCGCACTTAAAACTTCCGTCATTGTCAGCGGGCGGGCGGCGCATTGAATTTAAGCGTGTGAATTTCGCTTACGAGGAAGGATGCCAGGTCCTGCGTGACCTCAACCTCAGCGTGGCCCCCGGCCAAACCGTCGCGCTGGTCGGCCCCACCGGCGCGGGCAAAAGCACCATCGTCGGACTTATCCCGCGCTTCTACCGCGTCGCTGACGGTCAACTGCTCATCGACAGCGTCCCCGTCAACGACATTCCGCTTGAGGAACTACGCGAACAAATCGGCATCGTCAGCCAGGAGTCGTTTTTGTTCAACGCCACCGTGCGCGACAACCTGCTCTTCGGAAAACCAGACGCTGACGATGACCAACTCCGCGCCTCATTGTCAGCGGCGAACGCGCTCACGTTCGTCGAAAAACTCCCGCGCGGCCTCGACACGCACGTCGGCGAAAACGGCGTCAAGCTCAGCGTCGGCGAGAAACAGCGCCTTTCCTTCGCCCGCGCGTTGCTGAAAGACCCGCCCATCCTCATCCTCGACGAGGCCACCGCCAGCGTGGACACCGCGACGGAGCGGTTGATTCAGGAAGCCCTGGAACACCTGCTGAAAAACCGCACCAGCTTCGTCATCGCGCACCGCCTCTCGACCATTCAAAAAGCCGATTTGATCTGCGTGGTCAAACACGGCGAAATTATCGAGCGCGGCACACACCGCGAATTGCTGGCCGCTGACGGTCTCTACGCCGCCCTCTGCCGCGCCCAGGCTCTGGGAGAAACCGCTGAGCAGGCGTTTGAGCATTTGGGGGAATAACGGGTCACCGTCAGCGGCAAATTCAAAACGGAAACTCATCGTCAGCGGCCTTGACTTTTTCTTGCTTCAACACCCCGGCGGTTTCCTGTTTTTTCAAGCCGCTGATGAGGATGGCTTTTTTCGGCAGCGCGGGACAGGCGTATTGGCACGCGCCGCAGCCGATGCAGTATTGTTCGGAGACCACCGGCAGCGGGTCTTTGAACAAATTGGTCTTGGCGATTTGCAGCGCCGCCGTCGGGCAATGCTCGGCGCAGGCGCCGCAGGCGGTGCCGTCGCGGTAGATGATGCATTCTTTGTGGTCGAAGACGGCGATGCCGATGCGGGTGGTTTTCTTCGCTTCCTCAGCCAGCGGGAGAATGGCGGCGTCGGGGCAGACTTCGCCGCAGACGGTGCAGTTGAAGTTGCAGAAACTTTTGTTGAGGTTCAACCGCGGTTTCATGAAGCCGCTGAGGCTCGCGTATTCAAGGAAGGACGGCTCCAACACGTGGCTCGGGCACGCGCTGATGCAGAGCTGGCAGGCGGTGCATTTGCCCAGAAATTGCTCGCGGCTTTGCGCGCCGGGGGGGAGGACGGCGTTGATGAATTTGCCGCCGCTGAGGTTCACGCCGGTTCCCGCCGCGACGCTGCCGGTGACGGTGGCGAGGATGAAATTCCGACGGTCGGCGTTGGGTTGAGTGTCAGCGGCGGTTTTCTTGGCGCGGAAAAAGTTGAGCGGGTTTTGAAAACGATATTTGATGCCGTGTTCGTCGCAGACGGAGACGCAGTTGTAGCACGCGACGCAGCGGGTGAAATCAATGCCGCCGTCCTTGAGGTTGATGCATTGCGATTTGCAGGAACGGAGGCAGTCGCCGCATTTTTTGCAGGCGGATTTGTCAATGGCGAGTTTGAATAATGAAAATTTTGCCAATAATCCGAGCAGCGCGCCGACGGGGCAAAGTGTGTTGCAATACAAGCGGCCGCGCCACGCGGACATGGTGACTATCAGCGCGCCGATGAGCAGCGGCGGCAGGAACACGGCGAGTCCCGCCCACGGAATGCCGACTCGCGGGACGGCGGCGGAGCCGAGGTGTTTGGACAGGGTCGCGAGCAGGTTGTTGGTGAATATGACCGGCGGGCGGAGCAGTTCGGCGGCGATGCGGCCGAAGTTGCTGTAAGGGTCGAGCCACGCGAGGGTGAATCCGCCCCAGCCGAGGGCGACGCTGATGATGACGGCGGCGAGGATGGCATGGCGTAATTTATTGTCCGGCTGGCGGTGACGGAGGAACAGTTTTTTGCGGCGGAGCAAATTCGCCAGCCGTGAGATGACATCCTGCAAAATCCCCAGCGGGCAGAGCACGGAGCAATACACGCGCCCGAGCAGCGCGCTGACGATGAGAATGAGCAGCGCGGCGGCGCTGACGGTGAGCGCGGCGGGGACGAATTGAATCATCGTCAGCGTGTGTTTGGAGGCCGCCGGAAGCCAGTCGCGGTAGTCCAGAAACGCCGCGCTGACGCTGATGATGACCAGTGTGGCCAGTGTAATTCTGATGTGGCGCAGGGTGTTGGGGCGTTTCATTTTTTTACAAAAAGCGCGCGGAGAACGCGAGTCGTCGCGATGTGTTCCGCACGCTTTTGTGAAATTAATTTACGAAATCCGGATGCGTTCAATTTGCAGGTTGCTCAAATCGCAGCGGCCAAGGTTTGTGGCGGCGGCGATTTTCACGTAGTTGATGCCGTCTTCGGTGTGGCCGAGGATTTTCGCGCCCGCGGCGTCAATCGCCACTTGGTCGCGCGAGGCCAGCAGTGTGCGCACGTTCGGAATCAAGTCGTCCGCGCTTTTGCCGCGCGGGCCGTTGCGCATCATGGGGTGGTAGGCGTCGGTGATGTTCAGCGCGGGGGCGCGGTTGTGGCGGATGAAGTCGGCGATGCATTGGTCCAGGTCGTTTTTGTGCCAGTAGCCGCGGTCCCAGATGATGCCCATGTGGTTTTTCATCGCGGAGGACATGGTCGCGCCGCCGTGGTGTTTCAGCACGGGGATGTTCACCCACACGTCGCTGTCGAGGATGAGTTGGTGGACTTTGAGTTTGGAGAGTTTGTCGCTGCCGTTGATGGTGACTTCGCGGTAATAGGTTTCGTCGTTTCCGGGAATCATTTTGCCGCCGGCATGTTCCACGGCGGCTTTGATGCCGCTGTTGGCGTAGGCTTTTTCCCAGTTGTCGCAGGTGTGGTCGAAGACGCTGACGCTGGCGGCGCCGGCGGCGAGGCACAGTTCGGTAAGGCGGCCGACGATGTCGGGGTGGGTGTTGGCGCCCAGTTCGGGCGGGACGTCCCAGCCGATGTTGGGTTTGAGGACGACGGTCTGTCCTCTTTTGACGAACGCGCCGATGCCGCCGAGGGCCTCGATGGCGCGGTCAAGCATGGCTTTGCGGTCACCGTCACGGACGGCGACGAGATATGGTTTGCCGTCGGGGCCGGCGAGGAGTTGACTGTCAGCGGCGGTTTGGGCGCTCGCTTCGCGCGAAAAAAATCCGCTTAAGTCCGCCAAGGAAAACGCCGCGCCGACCGCAAATCCTTGTTTGATAAAATCACGTCTGCTATTCATAATGGTTGTTTTCGTTCAGGTTGATAGTTCAATGTCAGCGCGGATGTTAACACAGTTGCGCTTTATTGCAATCATGATTTATGATTATTTTTGCTCGCTAATGGTGAAAAAAGTCGCTAAAGTTGTCCCGCTGTGGCTGAGGGAAGTTTTATAATTGTAAGTTATTAATAATAAATGAATTATGTTTACTTATCCAACGGAATATGATGTGGCGGTCATCGGCGGCGGACACGCGGGGTGCGAGGCGGCATTGGCGGCGGCGCGAATGGGTTGCAAGACGTTGTTGCTGACGATGAACCTGGATACGATTGCGCAGATGAGTTGCAATCCGGCGATTGGCGGATTGGCAAAGGGGCATATTGTGCGGGAGATTGATGCGCTGGGTGGAGCGATGGCGCTGAATGCGGACGCGACGGGGATTCAGTTTCGGATGCTGAACATGAAGAAAGGGCCAAGCGTGCGCGCGCCTCGGGCGCAGTGCGATAAGAAGGCCTACCAGTTGCGCATGAAGGCGGTGTTGGAGAGCGCTGAGGGTCTCGACTTGAAGCAAGGCGTCGCCGCTGACATTGAGGTCGCCGCTGACCATGTGGTGGCGCTGACGACGACGATGGGAGTGCGATATCGGGCGCGGGCGCTGGTGGTCACGACGGGGACGTTTTTGAAAGGACTGATGCACGTTGGACTGAGCAGCAGCGTCGGCGGGCGCATGGGTGACGGGAGCAGTGATTTTTCAGACGCGTTGCGACGGCTGGGGTTCACGGTGGAACGATTGAAGACCGGAACACCGCCGCGATTGAACGGGCGCACGATAAATTTTAGTGACTGTCAGCGGCAGGATGGGGATGTGCCGCCGCCCGCGTTCAGTTACCTGAAGGACACCGTCAGCGGCGGAATGTTCCACGTGGAACAAATCCCGTGTTGGATTACCCACACGAACACTAAAACCGCGGAAATCATCCGCGCTAACCTTGACCAATCGCCGCTGTATCAAGGCATTATCAAAGGCGTTGGGCCGCGTTATTGCCCGTCGTTGGAGGATAAAATCGTGCGCTTCGCGGACAAGCCGTCGCATCAAGTTTTCCTCGAACCGGAGGGGCGGGATACGGATGAATTTTATGTCAACGGTTGTTCAACCTCGCTGCCGTTCGCGGCGCAAGTGGCCTTTATCCGCACCATCAGCGGCTTGGAAAACGCGGAAATTATGCGCGCGGGTTATGCGGTGGAGTACGATTTTTGTCCGCCGACGCAGTTGTCGCTGACGTTGATGACGAAGCGCATTGCGGGGCTGTTTTTCGCGGGGCAAATCAACGGCACATCCGGTTACGAGGAGGCGGCCATTCAGGGTCTGCTGGCGGGCGCGAACGCGGCGCTGTGGGTGACACAAAAGCCGCCGCTGATATTGGGCCGGCATGAGGCGTATGGCGGCGTGTTGGTGGATGATTTGGCGACGAAGGGGACGAAGGAGCCGTACCGGATGTTCACCTCGCGGGCGGAGTACCGGCTGTTGCTGAGGCAGGATAACGCGGATTTGCGTCTGACGCGGCGCGCGGCTGAGGTTGGGCTGGTCGGCGCTGACCGTGTCACCCGGGTTGAGGAAAAATTGCGGCAAATCGAGTCGCTGACGGTCAGGTTACGCGAGACACGGGCGGGCGGCGTGTTGCTGGCGGATTGGTTGAGGCGACCTGATGCGGAGTGGTCGGGTTTGCCGGAAGAATTCCAGGCCGCTGACGCTGAAGTCGCCGCCCAAGTCGAAACCGACATCAAATACGCCGGCTACATCGCCCGCGAGTTGACACAAATCGCCCGCGCCCGCGACCAGGAAGACGCCCGCATTCCCGACTGGGTGGATTACTTGACCGTCAGCGGCTTAAAAACCGAGGCGCGTCTGAAGTTGAACGAAGTCCGCCCGCTGACATTCGGGCAAGCCGCCAGAGTCAGCGGCATCACTCCCGCCGATATTGCCATCCTCAGCGTGTGGGCGCGGCGGGGGAGGGTGAAATCAAGCAAATAAAAGCACGCCGACGCCGCGAGTTTTGTTTATAAGATATAATATTTTATATCTTGTTGTATATAATTCCCATCCGCGCGCCGTTCCGCATGGGTTGTGCTCCCGCCTCAAATCTTGGAATAATCAATGGTGGTGAGCCGCTCCTTTTTCTGGCCGAGTTGCGGAATGCAGTCTATCAGCGCCTTGGTATAGGGGTGGCGCGGATTTTTCAACACCTCGCGCGTCGCGCCCTCCTCGACGATTTTGCCGTGGAACATGACCGCCACCCGGTCGGCAAAGCCGCTGACGATGCCGAAGTTGTGCGTGATGAGCAGCGCCGACATGCCGGTTTTTTGCTTCAACTCGCGGAGCAGTCCGATGATTTGCGCTTGAATGGTCACGTCCAGCGCGGTGGTCGGCTCGTCGGCGACGAGCAATTTCGGCCGGCACGCCAGCGCCATGGCGATCATCGCGCGTTGCTGCATCCCTCCGCTGAATTGGTGCGGATAGTCCCTGTGCCGACGCTCGGCGTTGCGGATGCCGACGAGGTTCATCACACGGACGATTTCGGAGGTGGCGTCCGTGATGTCGGGGCGGTGTAATTTAATCACCTCGGCGATTTGGTGGCCGATGCTGAACACCGGATTGAGCGAAGTGGACGGCTCTTGAAAAATGTAAGCGATATCCCTGCCGCGCACTTGGCGAATCGCCTCATTGTCAGCGGCGAGCAAATTTTTTCCGCGCCAGAAAATTCCGCCGCTGACAGCGCAAGCCGGCGGCGCGGGCAGCAATTTGGTGAGCGCCAGCGCGGTGACGCTTTTCCCGCTGCCGCTCTCGCCGACGACGGCGAGAGCCTCGCCGTCAGCGATGGAGAAGGAAATGTCATCCACAGCGCGGTTTCCGTCCTGGAATTGGATTGACAAATTTTTTACCTCAAGCAAAGGCTGGGTCATAAGCGGTTCTCCGTCTTGAATTTCGGGTCGATTAAGTCGCGCAGTTCGTCGCCGAGCAGGTTGAACGTCAGCACGACGATGAACATCAGCAGTCCGGGAATAAACAGCCACGCAAAGCCAAGCATAAACACCTTCATCTCCTGCGCCTGCGACAGCATCAGCCCCCACGACGCCGACGGTTCCATGATGCCGAGGCCGAGGAAGCTCAGGCTTGCCTCGCCGAGGATGTACCCCGGTATCGCCATCGTCGCGCTGATGACGAGGTAGCTGGCGATGTTCGGCAAAATGTGTTTGAACAAAATTTTCAGCCGCGACTGGCCCATTGTCTCCGCCGCGAGGATGAACGCCCGCTGCCGCACCGACAGCGTCATGCCGCGAATCACCCGCGCCGTCCCCGTCCAGCCGATGAAACTCAGCACCACGACAATCAAAACAAACATCTCCGAGGAGTCGAAAAATTTGTACAACGCAAACCGCAGCGCAATCAGCAAATACAAACCCGGAATGCACATGATAATTTCCGTCAGCCGCATCACGATGTTGTCAAAACTGCCGCCGAGGTAGCCCGACAGCGCGCCGATGAGGAAACCGAGCGACATCGTGATGGTCACGCCAATCAAGCCCAGCGTCAGCGACACTTGCGAGCCGTACAGCAGGCGCGAAAACACGTCGCGCCCCGTCGAGTCGCTGCCCATGAGGTACAACTTGTGCGGCGCGTCCACGCCGACCAGGCGCGTCCGCAGCGGAATCACGCCGAGCAATTTGTAGGGCGCCCCCTTGGTGAAAAAACGCACCGGCACCTCACCGTCAGCGACCGGCTCGTACCTGGCGATACTGCGGTCCACGTTCCGGTACGTCCTCATCCTCAGCGCGCCGTCCTTCCACACCGGCGCCGTCGGCGGATGAAACGTCTTCGTCAAATCCTGGTCGCTGGACGAATATGGCGCGAGGAAAGGAGCCAGCAGCGAGCAGCCGTACAGCAACGCGAGCACGCTGAGGGTCACCGCGCCAAGAGGCCGCCGCGCCAGCCGCGGCACAATCTGCCGCAGCACCGGCCACGCCGCGTAAATCACAAACACCCCGGCGCCCGCCAGCATCAGCGCGCCCGCGAGCTTGAGTTGCCGCCAAAAATCCCCGCTCTCCCACGGCATGAACCGCAGCGCGTAACACACCGTCACCGTCAGCGCCGCCACGCCGAGCCACGACCAAATTTGCCGCCGGCGAAACGCCGGCCCGCCGCCGCCGAGGCGGATGCGCGGGTCGGACAGCGCGAGGAAAATATCCGCGAGCAAATTGCCGATGATAAGCATCGTCGTCCCCAGCACCACCGACGCCAGCACCAGTTGCTTGTCCTGCCGCAGGAAGGCGTTGAAAGTGAGCTGGCCGAGGCCGGGGTAATTGAAAATATTTTCGACAATCAACGCGCCGCTGAGCAGGCCGCTGAACGCGAAGCCCAGTGACGTGATGAACGGATTGACGGCGTTCCGCAGCGCGTGCTTGAACATCACGACAAACTCGGACAAGCCCTTCGCCCGCGCCGTGGTCACGTACTCCGCGCGGATTTGGTCGAGAAAATTCGCCCGCATCACCCGCAGCGTCCCCGCCACGCCGCCGAGTCCCAGCACCAGCACCGGCAGCGCGAGGTGCCAGAGATAGTCGGCAAACTTTTGCCCCGGCGGAAAAAAATCCGACGTGATGGAGGTCAGCCCGCCGACGGGAAACATCCCGCTGACGCTGGCGAAAAACAACGCGATGAGCGCGATGAAAAAATCCGGCAGCGAAATCGCCGCGTACGCTGCCAGTGACACAAAACGGTCGAGCCACGAGCCTTTGTAAATCGCCGCCAGCACCCCCAATGGCAGCGCAATCAGCCACGCCAGCGCCAGCGAGCCGGCCGCCAGCCCCAGCGTCGCCGGCGCCCGCTGCGCGAGCAACTCGCTGACGCTCACCTTGTAAGTCCACGAATACCCGAAGTCACCCGCCGCCGCTTTCCCCAGCCACCGCCCGTATTGCACGTGCCAGGGCTTGTCCAGCCCGTACTCCTGTTCGAGCCGGTGAATGGTCTCCTCCGAAATGTCGCGCTGCATCCGCGCCGTGTCGAGAAAATCCCCCGGCGCGAGGCTCATTAAAAAAAACACCAGCAGCGTGACCACCAGCAACATGGGCACGCTGACGATGAGGCGGCGAATGACGTATTCAATCATGGTTGTTCAGGCTCCGCCCAGATTTCCTCCAGCTTGAAGACGATGAATCCGTTCAAGTCGCGCTTGGTGTTGCGCCATTTGTTTTTCAAACCCAGATACGTGTTCTGTGTCACCAGGAAAATCAGCGGGCGCTGCACGGCGAAAATGTCCTGCATCTCGTCGATCAGCGCCTTGCGTTTTTGCGGGTCGAAGGTGCGCTCTTGCAAGTCCATCAACTCATCCACCCGGGCCTCCCACGGCGTCGCGGGCGTCTTCTGGCTGGGGTTCCACAAGTGCATCCGCCCGCTGGATTTGTAAATCGCCTTGCCGCCCGACGGGTCGCCGCCGCCGGTGAAGCCCATGATGCCCGCCTCGTAGTCGGACGCCTCGGTGCGCGCGAGCATTGTGCCGAAATCAATGTACGAAATTTTCACGCCGATGCCCAGTTCGCGCATGTCCTCCTTGAAGCTGGTCATGATTTGCGGCGCGGTCACGCTGGCGCTGGGCACCAACACCTCGAACTCAACGGCGTGACCGTCAGCGTCACGCAGCACTCCGCCGGCGTCTTTGCGCAAATTCATGTCCGCCAGCAATGCCGCCGCCCTGGCGGGGTCGTACTCAAAACGCGGCGTGTTGGGATTGTACCACTTGATATTGCCCTCGCTGATGATGCTGTGCAACTCCGTCGCGCGTCCGAAATACACGCCGCTGATGATGCCCTGGCGGTTGAACCCATGGGAAACCGCCTGCCGGAAGCGCGTGTCCTGAAACCAACGCAACTTGTGTGGCGGCAAAAACGACCCGCCTTTTTTATTCTTGCCGGGATTCATGTTGAACCAAATAAATCCGATGCTGGTGGCGGGACCTTGCGAGTCAATGGTGAAGCGATAGGTCTCCCGCGCGTTCCGCACCCAGCCGACATCCGCGGGCGGAATGGACGACGCCTCCGTCTGCCCCGTGCAAAAATTAACCAGCACGGCGTTGTTGTCCTTCACGAACTTGGCGACATACAAATCAATGTACGGCAGCCGCTGACCGTCAGCGTCGGCGCGCCAGTAATGCGGATTGGGCGTCATCAGCAGACGGTCGCCCGGGCGGTACGACAAAATCTTGAACGGCCCGCTGCACGCCATGCTTGAGGGCTTGTTGATGCCCGTCGCCACCGTCCACTGCTTGAGCAGCGTGCCGTCACGGTAGGCGGCCTCAAGGCAATGCTTGGGCAAAATCGCCACGCCGATGTCGTTCAAAAACGGCGCGTATAATTCCGGCGTGGTGAAGCGCACCGTATGGTCGTCCACCTTTTCATAGCTCAACGGCTTGCCGCTGATGGTGAACTGCTGGCTGCTGCGGTTGGGATAGCGCGGGTCGAAAATGCAGTCGAACGTGAAAATCACATCGTCAGCGGTGAGCGGCGCGCCGTCGCTCCACTTTATCCCGCGCCGCAAGTGGAACGTGTACGTCCGCCGGTCAGCGGAAATTTCCCACGACTTCGCCAGCCCGGGAATAATCTCCTGCGTCGTCCAATCCATGTCCACCAGCCCCGCGAGCATATAGCCCGTGATTTCCGCCGACGTGGCGTCTTCCAACACCAGCGGGTTGAAACTGGTCGGCTCCCCCGCGTTGGTGGCGATGAATGTCGCGCCGGTCTTGCCGCTGACATTCACGATGTCAACATCAGCGGGCAGCGGAAAATGTTCCCGCTCCGGCAACTCCACGCGCGAGCACGCGGTCAGCAACAAAAAGCTCATCAACAGCGCATGTCGGCCCGGCATAAAATCACGACTCCTCATAAATAAAATGATGCGCCTTAAGCTCGTCGATGCGCTTGCGAAACTCGTCGCGCGACGGCTCGGACAAACGCTCCAAAATGCGATACACCTGAATCGCGCCCTTGATGTCGCCTTTGTCCTGCAACATTTGCGCGGCGCTGACGCCGGCGCGGTTGAACCAAAACTGCTCCGGCTCGGCGGGCAGGCCGGTCACATCGCTCGGCAACAGCCGCCCGTACACCACGTCCAGGTATGCCGCCAGCGCCTCGGTCGGCTTTTGCTGTTGCGCGAGAATGTCGCCCTTCAAACAGCCCGCCTCGTTGCGCTGCGCCAGCGTGATGTTTTTGGCGGCGAGAATTTGCGCGAGCACCGTCAGCGCCGCGTCGTATTGCTTTGCGTCATCCTTGGCGAAGCGGTACAGACAGTTGACTTTCCGCAGCGAGGCGTCCGCCCAAATCGCGTCCTGCGGGCGGCTGGCGATGACCGAGTCGGCGATGCGCGCGGCGTCCTGCCATTTTTCCTGCGCGATATAACACCGGATTTGCGCCACCCGCGCGTCCGCCTTCCACGGCGCGGCGTCGGGAATTTTTTCCAAAATCACAATCGCCTCGGCGTAATTGCCCAGCCGCCGCGCGCATTGCCCGGCGAAGTACCGCGCCGCGTCCGTCAGCGGGCTGTTGGGATATTTGTCGGCGACCTGCTGAAAATTCGCCTGCGCCTCGGCGTAATTGCCCTGATTGGAAAAAGAATCGGCGATGTCAAACCAGGCCTTCACCGTCAGCGCGTCATTTTGGGGAAAGGCGGCGATGAGCCTGGTCAACTCGGCGCGGAACTCGTCGGGCGTGAGCGCGCCCTTGCGCTTTTGAATCAACACGCGGAGATAAACCGTGTTGGCAAGGTTGGCGTACTTTGGAAAGTTTTGTTCCAATGTCAGCAAATTTTTCAACGCCTCATCCACGGCGCCCGCTTGATATTGCAACTGCGCAAGTCGGCGCAGCGCCTCGGCCGCGAGGTCGGGATTATCCTTGTTTTGCGAAAGTGTCTGGTAAATTTTTTGCGACTCCGCGCCCTTGCCGCCGGCGTCAAGCAATCGCGCCTGTTCCATCGCCACCTCCGCCAGGCGCGGGCTGTTCGGAAATTTGCCGGTAAACTCCGCCTGCGCGGCGGCGAACCCGTCGGTCTTGCCCGTGCCCGCCATCAGCATCAGCGCTTGAAAATAAGCGTTCTCGGACTGCCGCGCGCTGGCGGACTGGCGGGCGATGGCGAGAAAGTTTTTCAACGCCTCGTCGGCATTGCCGCCCTGCGCCTGAATTTCAGCGAGCCGGTACGCCGCCGTCAGCGCCAGCGGCTTGTCCGTGTCCTGCGCGCTGATTTTGTTGAGAATTTTCACGGCGGCGGGCGGGTCGTTCTTTTTTAACCAACATTCCGCGATGAGCATTTGCGCGGGCCAATTCCACTCGCTGTTCGGGTTGTTGGAACCCAGCCCGTCCAGCTCGGTGATGGCGGCCTCATAGTTGGCGGCGTTGTAGTAAAACCAGCCGATGGCGTACAACCCCGACAAACCCGCCGCGCCGTGCTCCCTGGCGGCTTTGCGGATGACGATGGTGCCCTGCGTCAGCGTGTCGTTTTTGAGTTGCGCGTTGAGAAACTCCATCACCGCCGCCTGCATCACATCCTGGTCGTTGGAAACCCCATACGCCTGCTGGAAAGCGTCCGCCGCCGCCGGCCATTTCTGCTGCCCCTTGTACACCTGTCCCAGCCCGAACCACGACTTTGCAATCAAATCGGCGGGAAACGCGCGCGGGTCACCGGTGATTTTTTGGTAATTTTCAATCGCCTTCGCCGGTTTGTCCGCCATCCGCGCCAGCTCCGCAATCCAATACCACAGTTGATACTGGGCCTTGCGGTCAACCTTGCCGCGCGCCATTTTGTCCACGATGAGCGAGACTTCCCCCAGCTTGCCGCCGCTGATGAGGATGCGCGCCTTTTGCAACAACGCCTGCTGCTGGTCGGCGGGCGGCGCCGGGTCCGCCAGCAGCGGCTCCAGCGCCGTCAGCGCCGCCGTCTCGCCCTCCGTCTGCAACAATGCCGTGCTCAAGCTCAGCCGCGCTCTGGCGGCTTGCGGCGCGGTGGGAAAATTTTTCAACAACTGGCGGTACCGCGCGGCGGCGGGCGCCCAATCCTTCATCGCATAATTCGCCTCCGCCTGCCAGAACAAAAACTCCGGTTTCAACTTGTCCGGCGTGTTGTCGGGCGGCTTCACCGTCAGCTCCAGCGACTTTTTCGGCAGGCCTTGGAACAAATAACATTGCGCCAGATAAATCCGCGCCTCCGCCTCCAATTCGCTGTTCGGATAATCCTTCAGAAACTTGGCGAGGTTTAGCGCCGCCACGTCGTAAATGCCGTCCTGAAACGCCTTCTCCGCGAACGTCAGCGCCTGCGTCTCCTCCTTGCCCGGCGCCGCTGACAGGGACAGTGGCAGCAGCAAAGCGAGGAGCAGCATGGCGGTTTTCATCGGGTTATTTTAATCATCAAGACACCAAGGCACCAAGGTTTTTTATTTGCGAGTTGAGCGTCTTTTTGACAACCGCTGACCGTCACCGCCGACAATAAAGTGAGCGTCAGCGAAGGGCGTCTAAATTTCCGACTACATTGTCCCATGTCCAAAATAAGGGACAGGTTAAAAATTTGTTGACAAACAAAAACACCATTGATAACCAGCGAGTTATATATTAAATTTGTTCAACATTGCGACAGCGACAGCCAAGGTAGCGGCGGCCTTTCGCCGCCGTTGGCACGGGCGGGCGGGATGAGTGTCAGCGAGAGATTGCACGCGGGGGTGAACGTCAGCGGGCATGGTGAACCACGGCGGTGAGACGCCGCCGTTACTTTCGCCGACGCAGGGGCGCCTTGTTGAAGTGAACTGCTATGGTATATTTTGAGCCGCGCCCAGATTTGGCGCCATTTTTTCCATGTCACCGTCAGCGGCGCCGCCCTCTGCCTAAAATAAAAATTCCTTCGTGCCGCCGCGACTCTGCGCGAGTTTCTTTTTCAAAAATTTCCCCGTGTGGCTGCGGTCACTGTCAGCGACTTGCTCCGGCGTGCCCTCGGCAACGACGCGCCCACCGTCAGCGCCGCCCTCGGGGCCGAGGTCGATAATCCAGTCGGCGCACTTGATGACGTCGAGGTTGTGCTCGATGATGACGATGGTGTTGCCCGCGTCGCGCAGGTCAAACAGCACGCGCATCAACTGCCCAACGTCAGCGAAGTGCAGGCCCGTCGTCGGCTCGTCCATGAGGAAACACGTCGCGCCCGTCGAGCGTTTGCCCAGCTCGGCGGCGAGTTTGACGCGCTGCGCCTCGCCGCCGCTGAGGGTCGTCGCCGGCTGCCCCATCGGCAAGTAACCAAGCCCCACCGCCGCCAGCGCCTCCAACTTCGCGGCGACCGCGGGGATGGCGCGGAACAGCGCGAGGCCGTCGCTGACGGTCAGCGCGAGGATGTCGGCGATGTTGTGGTTTTTGTACGTGACCGTCAGCGTCTCGCGGTTGAAACGCTGACCGTGACACACCTCGCAAGGCACGTACACGTCGGGCAAAAAGTGCATCTCGATTTTTTTGCAACCGTCGCCCGCGCAGTGCTCGCAACGACCGCCCGCCGTGTTGAAGCTGAACCGCCCCTTGCCGTAGCCGCGCGCGCGGGCGGCGGGCAGTTGCGCGAACAAATCGCGGATGCCGTCGAACGCGCCGGTGAACGTCAGCGGGTTCGAGCGCGGCGTGCGGCCGATGGGCGACTGGTCAATGGCGATGACTTTGTCCAGCCGCTCCAGCCCGCTGATGTTGAGATGCGCGCCCGGCCGCTCTTTCGCGCCGTTGAAATGGCGGAACAACGCCTTGCCGAGCACGTCGTTGACGAGCGTGCTCTTGCCGCTGCCGCTCACGCCCGTGACGCACGTGATGCAGCCGAGCGGAATGTTCACGTCAATATTTTGCAAATTATTTTCCGTCGCGCCGCTGACCGTCAGCATGCCATGGTCAGCGGCGCGGCGCGCGGCGGGCACGCTGACGCTCAGCGCCCGCGACAAATATTTTCCCGTCAACGACTCAGCGTCAGCGGCGATTTCATCCGGCGTCCCCGCCGCCGCCACGCGCCCGCCCAGCGCGCCCGCGCCCGGACCGAGGTCCACGACATAATCAGCGGCGCGAATGGTGTCCTCGTCGTGCTCGACGACGAGCACCGTGTTGTCCAAGTCGCGCAGATGAAAGAGCGTCCGCAGCAGCCGCTCGTTGTCGCGCTGGTGCAGGCCGATGCTCGGCTCGTCGAGGATGTACAACACGCCCGTCAGCCCCGCGCCGATTTGCGTGGCGAGCCGGATGCGCTGAAGCTCGCCGCCGCTGAGCGTGCCCGCCTCGCGGTCGAGGTTCAAATAACCGACGCCGACATTTTGCAAAAACTCCAGCCGCGAGGAAATTTCGCGCGTGAGTTCGCCGCTGACGATGCGCTGCTGCTCACTCCACGAAATGTTGCGAATAAATTCCAGCGCGCCGCTGACCGTCAGCGCGCAAAATTCATGGATATTCCGCCCGCTGATGGTGACCGCCAGCGCCTCGCGCCGCAGCCGTTTCCCGCCGCACGCCGCGCACGGCTGGCGGCTCATGTATTGCTGCATCCGGTGGCGCGTGAGCGGGCTGTCGCTGGTCTCGTGCAAGTTCGTCACCTGCGCCAGCACGCCGTCGAACGCGGCGCGCTGCTCGCGGACGACGCCGTTGCGGACGCTGCTGAACGTCAGCGGCTCGCCGCCCGAGCCGTGCAGCACGAGCTTGCGAAATTTTTCCGGCAGCCTGCGCCACGGCGTTTCCATGTCAACGCCAGCGTGCCGCGCGAGGTCGCGCAACAAACTTTGGTAATGCCCCAGCAACCGCTTCGGCACGCGCCGCCACGCGATGATGGCGTGCTCCTCCAGCGACAGTGACTCATCCGGCACCACCAGCGCCGCGTCCGCCACCAGCCGCGTTCCCAGCCCGTGGCACGCCGGACACGCGCCCGCCGGGCTGTTGAACGAAAAATCCCGCGCCGTGAATTGCGGAAAATGGTAGCCCGTCGCCGGGTCGAAGTTTTCGTTCGACAAAAACCAATCCGCCTCACCGTCAGCGTCCGGCCAGCAAACTTTCAACACCCCCTGCCCCAGCTTCAGCGCCGTCTCCACCGAGTCCGCCAGCCGCTGCCGCGAATCGGGCGCGACTTTCAACCGGTCCACCACCGCCTCAACTGTGTGCCGTTTTGTTTTCGTGAGCGTCAGCGGCTCGTCAAGCTGCCGGAACTCGCCGTCCACGCGCGCCCGCACCAGCCCGTCCTTCCGCAATTTTTCCAGCGCCGCCGCGCACTCGTCCGCCGTGCCGCTGACGACGGGCGCGAGCAAAATAAATTTCACACCCGCTGACGCTGACAAAATCTTGTCCACAATCTCCTGCGCGCTGAACCGCCGCAACACCGCGCCCGTCTGCGGATGATGCGCCGTGCCGCACGCCGCGAACAACACGCGCAGAAAATCATACACCTCCGTCACCGTCGCAATCGTCGAGCGCGGATTCCCCGCCGTCCCGCGCTGCTCAATCGCCACCGCCGGCGACAGCCCCTCGATGGCATCCACGTCCGGCTTTTCCAAAAGGTCTAAAAATTGCCGCGCGTAGGAGGACAAACTCTGCACATACCGCCGCTGCCCCTCGGCAAAGAGCGTGTCGAACGCCAGCGATGATTTCCCCGACCCCGACGGTCCTGTGATGACAATCAGCTTGTTGCGCGGCAGCGTCAGCGACAGGTTTTGCAAATTATGCTGCCGCGCGCCGCTGATGATGATGTGCTCCTGGGGCATGGTTTTTTTGAAGACACAGATTAACACAGATGCTCACGGCTGAACACTTGGTAAATTTTGGTGGATTTACAGCGCGGGGTGCGGCATTATCAACCGTTAATCATGCTGGCGAAAAGAGTCATACCTTGCCTGGATGTGGACGGCGGGCGCGTCGTCAAAGGGGTGCGTTTTGTTGAAATCCGCGACGCGGGCGACCCCGTCGAGGCGGCGGTTGCTTATGACCGGCAGGGCGCGGACGAGCTGGTTTTTCTCGACATCACCGCGTCCAGCGACGGACGGGCGACGATGCTCGATGTTGTGCGGCGCACGGCGGAGAATGTGTTTATGCCGGTCACCGTCGGTGGCGGCATCAGGGCGGTGGAGGATATGCGGAAAATGTTGCACGCTGGCGCGGACAAAATCAGCGTGAACACCAGCGCCGTGCAACGCCCCGAACTCATCAGCGAAGGCGCGGACGCGTTCGGCTGCCAGTGCATTGTTCTCGCCATCGACGCGAAGCGCCGCGCTGACGGTCACGGCTGGGAAGTTTTCACCCACGGCGGCCGCACACCGACGGGTCGCGACGTGCTCGAATGGGTGCGCGAGGGCGAGCGTCGCGGGGCAGGGGAGATTTTGTTGACGAGCATGGACGCTGATGGCACGCAAGCGGGTTATGATTTGGAGTTAACACGCGCCGTGTCGGAGGCGATGGCGCTGCCGGTCATCGCCAGCGGCGGCGCGGGCGGGCTGGAGCATTTCGCCGAGGCGCTGACGGCGGGCCGGGCGCAGGCGGCGCTGGCGGCGAGTTTGTTTCATTTCGGGCGGCTGACCATTCCGCAAGTGAAAAACTATCTCGCTGACCATGACGTGCCGGTGCGGGTGTGAGTGTCAGCGGGATTTGCTGAATACCAGCGTTGCGTTGCGCTGGATGGTATCCGCCACGCGCTGAATCGTTACGTCACTGACACCGCTGACGGTCGCCACATCCGTCCATTTGCTGATGCCGCTGTTCATTTGCTCAAACACCGCGCTCACATCACCGGATTGCAATTCTCCCTCGTCGGCGAGACGCTGAAAGTCAGCGCGGGTGATGTGGTTGTCATGGCCGCACACTCGCATGGCGCGACCGGCGGTCTCCGACCACTCGGCGTAGGTGATGTCGTACGCGGGCGACAGCCACCATTCGCGGCCGTTGGACAGGAAGGCGTGGTTTTTGTCGTGGTCGTCGTGGTTGTTGACCAGCACGTTGAACATCGCGCGGCGGAACACTTCCAGCTTTTGGGTGTAGTCGCGCGTCACGGCTCCGGTCACTTTGATAAAGCCGGCGTAATCCGCGTAGCCTTCGGGATATTGACCCTCGGTCAGCCCCGCGAGCGACGCCAGATGATACCGCTGCAACTGACGGTTCAAGTCAAAGCGCTTAACGGCGAGATGCGTCAGGTTGCCGAGCGGCGACGGTGTGGTGAACAGGTATGTCTCCGCCGCGCTGACGCCGCACTGCGCGGCGAGTTGCATCAGGCTGTGCTCGACGCGCGGCTCCTCGTCATCGGGATCGGTTTGGAACTTGACCAGCACGGACTCGCGCTCCGGCGCGTTGCTGATGAACAGCGTGTTGGCGAGGCGGTCATGGCTCAGCAACGCCTTGGGCTGGGCGCCGCCGGCGGTGCCGGATTTTCTCACGAGTTCGCGCAAGTTGAACCGCCCGTCTTCCTGCTGCATCCGGTGCGCCTCAATCAACTTGAACAACTCGATGGCGTCGTTCATTTTCGCGCCGCCGGCGTTCAGCTCGGGCTTGAACGTCAGCGCCCCCAAGCCGTTGTCGCCCACGTAGGCGAGACTTTCCAACGGCCCGGGCGCCGACAGTCCGCGGCTTTTGAAATAGGCTTTCATCAACCGCGTGCCGTAAGTGTCGGGCAGACTGTCAGCGAGAATGCCGGGCAGGTTGTTGAACTGAGCGTCAGCGCGGAGATACGGCTCGTACGCCAGCGGCATCCGCAGCGGGGACAACTCGATTTGCGTCTGGACAAATTCGGGCGCGTACACGAAAGACGTGCCCTTGCCGAAATAGCGAACCTGTCCCACGGGCAGTCCGAGGAAAAACACATACACGCCGGAGGATTGAATTTGCGCGGTCATAAAGCTCCTTTCGCCGGCGGCTTGGCGGGGAGCTTGGCGAGCCAGTCCTTGAGCGTCAGCGGACCGGATGACGCATACGCTTCTTCCCGCAATTTCATCGGCGGCGGCACGAAGTCAATCGGTGGCGTTTCGCGCGTGTTCAAAATGCCGTAAAAATCATCCAGCCGGTTCAACGCCTCGCAAATCCGCAAAAACCGCGCCAGAGAAATTTTGCCCTTTTGCTCGAAGTAACGGTAAGTGACAAGGTTGATGCCGGTGCGTTCCGCCAATTCTTGTTGCGTCAATTTTTTTTGTTTCCGCAACGCGATAACTTGCCGCCGCAACCGCTCGCCAATATCGCCCGCGCTTTGGAGGCGATAGCCTAAGTTATCGCCGGATTGGTTGATGCCGAGTTTTGGTAGTTCTTGTTTCATAGTAGTAATATATAACCATGAATTTGAAATATCAAGTAAAAATTTTCATTATATGACAAAATTTTATTATTTTTTAGTTATTGATTAGGTGATGTTGCGATTTGAGTGCTGCTTGTTTTGATATTACGGATAAAAATAATAATATATTACCATCATTTTTTAATTATAGGTATTCTTATGAAAAAAATGGTAGTATTTTATGATTATTTTGTGTTTTTGGTGATAATTTTAGCTGTCAATAACGCAGCCAGAGTTTGCCCGCATCCATGATTTTGCTATCGGCATCGAAAGCAGGTGGATTATTGCTGGAACGAAGATAAATGGGCGGAAGACGAAATCGGTTGGGATTGCGCGGGAAGCGGCTGTTCTCGTATTCCTCGGGAAAATTTTTCTGGATGAATTGCAGCCGTTCAGTAGCGTGAGTGACAGCGGTTTGGGGCAGGATAAAATTCAACGCATAGCGATAACACCAAGCGGCATTTTCAATTTCTCCCTTGGCTTCCAGCCGCGAACCGTAGAGGCTGACGTTCAGCCCGATGATGTTTTGTTCCAACCAAACGGGGCGTGCGTTAATTTGCGCCGAGGGGCCGCTGTTGTTGAATGTGCCAAAATTATTTATTTTTTCAATGGAAGTTGGAATTTCATTGAACACCCGTTGTTGCTCATCCTTGCGGTCGCAAAATTCCAAAGTCCGGCGGTACGTCAGCGCGCGCCAAGCGGTGACGAGGTCGTTTTGTTGCCCCGCCTGACGCTGAACATCAAGCAAATATGCGGGTGCCATGAGGTCGTCACGGTCAGCGGGCGGGCGGTAGCGTTCGTCAAGTTGCAAGTAAGCGGGCAGCACGCGGGGCAGAATTAGCAATTTCAAACGGGCGATAAAAATCAACTCGCCCCACTGAGGCTGACAAAGAGATTCCGCTTGCTCATGGTCAGTGGGGGTGTCAGCCTGCAAAATTTTTTGCAATTCCGCCAGAATTCTTAACTCGTTTTTCAGTCTTTGCACGTCATTGTGCTCGTCCGTTTTGCTTTGCAGCCAAGTCAACCCGTCAATCACCGCTTGCGCATCCGCCGCGTGATTCACCGCGTACTGCCAGTAAATCGGCTGCTGACGCTCAACCCACACTTCCAGCACCGCCGAGCGCGGCACCAAGCCCGGCCAGTCCCGCTGTTCCAGCAGTTCGACCAAAATGTCACTGGCTTTGGTGAACTGTCCCGCGTGGTAAGCGTCCAACTGGCTTTGCCACGTTTTTACAAAATTCGCCGCAATGCGAAATTGCTCAGCGTCAGCGGCGGCGTTTTGCTGGCGGGAGGTTAGTTTTTGGTGCAACTCGTCAAGCTCGGCGGATTGTTTTGCCGCAAAACAGGCGGTGCTGAATTGTTCCAGCAAAGAGTCATCAGCCTTGGCGCAAGCAGCGCTCACTGTCAGCGCCAGACAGCAGAACAGACTCAGTCGTTGAAGCAAGCTGTGCATGATTGTCAGCGAGAGTAAGGATAGCCGACCGGCGGATACATATAACGGACAGCCGGTTCCGCCGCCGCTTTTTCCGCCGCCGCATAATCCTCGGGATGGTCTTTTTTCAATTCGGCAAGTTTTTTAGTGACAAATTCAATCGGCAGATTTTGCCCTGACAAGCCGGCGACACGTTTGTAAGAATTGATGGCGTCAACCAGCAATCCTACTTTTTCTTGATTTTGCGCGGTGCTGAGCAGTGACAATCCTTGAATGTCAGCGTTCAGCCACGCGGGGAGGGTGCCGGCGTTGGGAGAGTCAAACGCCACCTCACGATACACCGTCAGCGCCTTCCACGCCATGACCCAATCGCCCTGTTCGCGCGCGGCGCTGACGGCGCGCTGCAAATACTGTGCCGCGTTTTCGTTTTTTTCCACGAGCAGCGGCTTTGGCATTTCCAAATACGACGGCAGAATTTTCAACAGCAATTCGTTGCGCAGCGCGCCAGTGCGGTTGCGCGCGCCAGTTTCCGCCTCCGAATTGTAGTTGCTCCGGCCTCTCAAGCACTCGTTGTACGCCTGTCCGAAAAGGTCCTGTGCACAAGCCTCGTTTGCCGATTGCAAAGTTTTCAAATTGCTCAAATACGCATTTAATTGCTGAGTGTCAGCGTTGTTGAAATTTTGACCGTCAGCGCCGCGTTTTCGCTGCATCTTTTCCGCCTCGGTGATTAACGCCGGCAAATCCGCTAATGTTTTGCCTTTCAAATCGGGCAGGTTGTTTTCACCCGCCGGAAAATTTTTCGATTTTTGCATTTCCTCCATCCGCGACAAAAGTTCCGACCGCTGGATGAACGGGTAGTTGCTGGAGTTCTTGGCGAGATTGTCCATGATGGAATACGTGGCGGAATAATTGCCCGATTTTTGCTGCATCAAATAATCCTGCCAGTGGCACAGCAAATCCACCGCCGAACCTGCTTTGTCGATGGCGCGGCGGGAAAGTTCGGTCATGTTGTAATCGTTTGATTTCGCGGATTTGGCGCGGGACAATTTCATCAGCGGCGCGTCCAGTTCGGCGGGTTCTTTGGCGGATAAACATTTTTTCACCGCCGCGTCCACCTGTTCGTCAACTTCCTTGACAAAAACGGTCTCCGCCGCCGCCTGCTGTTGTTGCCATGCTTCCAACAGGGATTTGGTGATGGCTTGGATTTTTTCATTAGACAATATGGAATTGAGTTGTGAGATTTGTTGCTCAAACTGCTGCGGATTATTTTTGTTCGCCATGGTGCGGCGCATTTCTTGCACGGCGCGCTGGGTGTAGGAATTAAATTCCACCTCCCGTTGCTTCCAGTGAGAATTATCTTTTTGCACCTCTTCCTTGGCGGCTTCAGCAACAGCGGCATCAAGTTGTTTGAACAATTCATCCATCGAGACATTCTCAGCGGCGGCGAATTGGGTGAGTGTTAGCGACAGGACAAGCGGCAGTATTTTTCCGCAGGTTCATGGGCCCAAGATAGAAGTTTGGCGAGCAAAAGGAAGTGAAAATTTCTGAACGACAGCGTCGCGTTTTGACTTGCTCGCAATCTTCGGTTACAATCCCACGCTTTATGACCAAAGAACAATTCATCGAACTGGCGAAGCGCGGGAATTTGATTCCGGTGTGGCGGGAGGTGGTCGCTGACCTTGAGACTCCAGTGTCAGCGTTCATCAAGCTCGACACCGGCTCGCATGCCTTTCTGCTCGAATCGGCGGAAGGCGTGGAGCGGTTCGGGCGCTATTCGTTCGTCGGCAGCGACCCGAATATTATTTTCTCCCAGCGCGGACGGCGCGTCACCATCAGCGAGGGCGGCGTTACGCGCGAGTTTGAGAGCGACAGCGACCCGCTCGTGGAATTAAAAAAATTGATGGACACTTATCAAGCCGTCACGGTGGCGGATTTGCCGTTGTTCAGCGGCGGGGCGGTGGGTTGGCTGAGCTACGAGGCCGTTCGTTATTTTGAGCCGACCGTCCCGCGCGCCGCCTGTGATGATTTGCAATTGCCCGACGCTTATTTCATTGTCAGCGACACGCTGCTGATTTTCGACCATCTCACGCGGCGCCTCCGCATCGTCGCCAACGCGCATGTCACCGGCTCACCGTCAGCGGCGTATGACGCGGCGGTAAACAAAATCGAGGCGATTGAGGCGAAACTGCGCGGCGCCATCAGCCATCCGCTGCTGGAGGCGCGGGGCGACTTGCCGACGCCGGCGCACACGCCGAACATGACGAAGGACGACTACATCCGCATGACCGCGAAGATGCAGGAGCACATCGCTGCCGGTG
>JAITHY010000108.1 GCA_031279715.1 Verrucomicrobiales bacterium
GAGCGCGGCGCCCATTTGTGTCAGCCGGGCTTCCGTATAACGCATCGCGGCGGGCGGGTCGCCCTCAACCGAACCAAAATTCCCCTGCCCATCAACGAGCATTTCACGCATCGACCAAGGTTGCGCCATGTGAACGAGCGTGGGATAAATGACCGCCTCGCCATGCGGATGATAATTGCCGGAAGTGTCGCCGCAAATTTTCGCGCACTTACGATGTTGCCGCCCGGGATAGAGGTTCAAATCATGCATCGCCAACAGGATGCGGCGCTGCGAAGGTTTCAAGCCGTCGCGCACATCCGGCAGGGCGCGGGAAATGATAACTGACATGGAATAATCCAAAAACGAATCCTTGATTTCCTCGGCCACATTGATTTTTTGCACTTTCTCGTTCGGAGCGAAAAGCGAAATTGATTGGATGATGTCGTCTGCCATAATTTTTTATTTCCTCGGTTACACGTCCAGGTTTCTCACGTTCAGCGCGTTGTCTTCGATAAATTGCCGGCGCGGTTCGACTTCATCGCCCATAAGCGTCGTGAACATTTCCTCGGCTTCCACGGCGTCGGTCAAATCCACGCGCAACAATTTGCGTTTTTCAGGATTCATCGTCGTCTCGTAAAGTTCTTTCGCGTTCATTTCGCCAAGCCCCTTGAACCGATGGATATGCACGCCGCGTTTGCCAATTTCCAAAATGCCTTCCAAAATCTGCGGCAACGCGTGCAACGGTTTCACCTTCGCGTCCTCGCTGTCGCCCTCGACCAATTCATACAACGGTTTTTCCTGCGCGGCGTAATGTTCCACTTTCAGTCCGCGTTTTTCCAGCTTGTCCAAAAGCGCCGCCACCGCCTTGCTTTCCGTCAGCGCCACATGGCGAGCGCGACGGTTGACAGTGACCGCATCCTTCTTTTTTTCACCGTTGGCGGAGTCGGCCTCATCCAGGTTCTCATCGCCAAAAATGCCAAGGTCGGCATTCGCCCGCGCAAACTCCGCCAGTTCCTCGTCACTGCAAAAATAATGCACCGTCTCCTCATTCCCCTCGCGTATGCGGACGAAGTGCTGAGGCAGTTGCAAAGTCTTTTTATCCTTCGCCTCCAAGTAGGCCTCAAAATTACTCCCGTAACGCCGCACACTGTTAGCGTACTTGTCGAGTTGCTGCAACAACTCCAAAATCTCCGTCAGTTGCTTCTGACTGAATTCCCGGTCATCAGCGAGAGAGCGCAATTTCACATCCTCCGTGCCGAGTTGAATCAAAATTTTCGACATCTGCGCATCGTCCTGCACGTATTCCTCGCGCTTCTTCCGCTTGATTTTGTACAATGGCGGCTGCGCGATGTAAACAAAACCATGCTTCACCAATCCCATCATCTGCCGGAAAAAAAACGTCAGCAACAGCGTCCGAATGTGCGAGCCGTCAACGTCAGCGTCCGTCATGATAATGACCTTGTGATATCGCAGCCGGTCAAGGTTGAACGCCCCCTCGCCGTCGCCATCGCCAATGCCCGTCCCCACCGCCGTAATCATCGTGCGAATCTCCGCGTTCTGCAATACCTTGTCCAACCGCGCCTTCTCCACGTTGATTAATTTGCCGCGAATCGGCAAAATTGCCTGGAATTTCCGGTCACGCCCTTGCTTTGCCGAGCCGCCCGCCGAGTCACCCTCAACGATGAACAACTCAGTGTTGGCCGGATCGCGATCAGAACAATCCGCCAGTTTCCCTGGAAGTCCACCCGCGCCCAGCGCCGTCTTGCGCACCGCCTCGCGTGCCTTCCGCGCCGCCTCGCGCGCCCTCGCCGCTGTCAGCGCCTTGTCCACAATTTTTTTCGCCACGCCCGGGTTCGCGTCAAAAAAACCACCCAGCCCCTCATAAACAGCGGACGACACCATGCCCTCAACCTCCGGCGACAGCAGTTTCACCTTCGTCTGCGACTCAAATTTTGGGTCGCTGTGCTTGATGGAAATCACCGCCGTCAATCCCTCTCGCACATCATCACCGCTGATGGCGGGGTCTTTGTCCTTGAGCAAATTATTCGACTTGGCGTACTGGTTGATGCTGCGGGTGAGCGCTGATTTGAAGCCTGATAAATGCGTGCCACCGTCTGGATTGTGTACTGTGTTCGTGTAGCACAACACCATCTCGTTGAAGCCGTCGTTGTACATCATGCACGCTTGCAGGTGAATCTCCTCCTTCTTCTCCGCCGTCTCCACGATGCTCTGCTTCTCAATCAACACCGGCTTGTTGTGAATGAGCACTTTACTCTTGTTCAACTGCTTAATGAACTCCTCAATGCCGTCCTTGTAAAAATAAGTCTCCGGCTGCGCCTTGTCGCCGAGCCGCTCGTCGAGAAACACAATCTTCAATCCCGAATTCAAAAACGCCAGCTCACGCAACCGCTGCGTGATGCGGTCGTCCTTGAACTCCGTCGTCTCCTTGAAAATCTCCGCATCCGGCTTGAACGTGATCAGCGTGCCAGTGCTCTTGGTCTTGCCGATAACCTCCAATTTTTTCGTCGTTTTCCCGCGTTCAAACGCCATGTGATGCACCTGCCCGTTGCGCGACACCTCAACCTCGAACCACTCCGACACCGCGTTGACGCACTTCGCACCAACCCCGTGTGTGCCGCCGGAAAATTTGTA
Organism: Verrucomicrobiales bacterium; assembly: GCA_031279715.1. Classification (GTDB taxonomy): domain Bacteria; phylum Verrucomicrobiota; class Verrucomicrobiia; order Methylacidiphilales; family JAAUTS01; genus JAIRPN01. The sequence continues at coordinate 2,632 of JAITHY010000108.1, forward strand.
ACCGCCCTGCCCGTACTTGCCGCCCGAGTGCAGCGTCGTCAACACCATCTCCACACCCGGTATTTTATATTGCGGATGAATATCCACCGGAATACCGCGCCCGTTGTCTTGGATGGAAATTGAACCGTCCACATGAATGGTGACCTCAATCTTGTCACAATGCCCCGCGAGATGCTCGTCCACGGAATTGTCGAGCACCTCGGAAACACAATGATGCAACGCCCGTTCATCCGTGCCGCCAATATACATGCCCGGTTTCTTGCGAACGGCCTCAAGCCCCTCAAGTTTGCCCAATTTAGATGCGTCGTAGTTATCAGCCATAAAGAAAAATAGTCGCAAAAACCCGCCACAGCCGCAACCCCAAACACCGCTGCTGACCGTCAGCGGGAAAATTATGCAACAAAAAACGCTTTTGAACACGGCGTATCCACTTGGCGGACAGAAGCACGGCTTGCGTTATCCAACTTTGTCTTGATTCCAAAAAGACAATATTTATTTCGACGTGGGGCACAGTTCCATTGGCTGGGCAGTGTTGGGTGTGAAACAATCTGACGCTGACGATGATGCGCAGAAGTTAACGGACGTTCTCGGTTCCGGGGCTGTGACATGGTGCCCGCAGGTTTTCCCAAGTGGCGCACGGTGTGTGCCTAGTGGCGGATTTGGAGTCAGTCCGAGCATGAGGAAAGCTTGTTACAACAGGCCTTAAAAAAAGCGGTTGGCGCAGCCCGCCGCGCCCAGCCTGTTGATCGTGGATGGGCAAAGCGTGAAGAACAGCGCTGAGTTGAAAGGTTACGACGCGGGCAAGAAAGTTTCCGGCATCAAACGCCATCCGGCAGTGGACACGCAAGGTTTGCCGCACGGCATCGTGGTGACCACCGCAAATTTAACCGACCGGGGCGTTGGAAGTTTTGCGCCGCCACCCTGTGCCGACGGTCAAAACCATGCTGGCAGACGGCGTTTACACCGACCAGTCCTTTGCCGCTGACGTTCGGGCACAACTGCCCGAGGCTAGGGTGGAGATTGTCAAACGCCAAAACCAGTCCGCTTTCGTGCTCTTGCCCAAATGCTGGATTGTCGAACGCACTTTCGGTTGACTCGAAAAACACCGCCGCCTCTGGAAAAACTGTGAACGCCAACTCAATTCCAGTTTGCAATTCTTTGTCCCCGCCCTTTTTACCATCCTCCTCAAAAGATTATGAACAGGCTCTAACAACCTGACCAACAACCAGCAACGGCGGCTTAATCGCATCGACCAGGACAACCTCTGTACCGCCAAGGTTTACCAGATACAACTGACCCCCTGCAAGCCGCCTATCAATTGCCGCGCTGGCGCATCAGACAACGGTTGCTCGCCTGGTGCCGCATGGGTCTCCCATGCCGCTGCCAAGGCCCCAACTAACTGCTCTTGCCCATGCTACGTGCCGCACACATGCTCGAAAGACATTTCTCCGGCATCCTGGCCCACTGTTACCAACGCCTTTATTGAGAGTCCTAACAGCCTCTTCTCCGTCACCAAGCGCAAGGCCAGGGGCTACCGCTCCACCCGTTACTCCATCGCCTGCTCTACTTCACTGCGGCAAAACTTAACATTCCAGTCCAACCAAACTTTCCCCTTGCCAATTCCATCGTTCCACTGCAAATCATGAAAAAATCAATATAAAATCTAAATTCACGCTTCGCAGTTCACTGCTCACTCTTCCAATCCTCTGCGGATTAATCCTCATGCCGCTGACGGTCACGGCGGCGAGCAAAATCGTCAGCAACGGCAGCGCGGTGGAAAGCGGCTCCAGCTACTCGGACCTGTACAACCCCGCCGCCCTGGAAGTTAAAAATCCCGGCTCCTCCTACACGGGCGCCGATATCACCCTCAGCGCCAACCTTCCGTCAGCGACGCCTATGCGCATGACCAGGGCGCCCTGGCCCTGAGCAGCGGCAGCATCGCCACCACCGGCAACGGTGGAAATGGGATTTATCTCAACGGCAGCAGCAGCGGGTCGGCGCAGGCGGCGGCGCTGACGCTCACGTCGCCGAGAATCGCGGCGAGCACGGTCAGCGATTGGCGCACAGTGTCCACGGTATCAAACAGCCGCTCCTTGTCCTCTTGCAAATCGCGGTTGTAGGTCATCGGCAGGCCTCTGATGAGCATCAGCAGCGCGACGAGGTTGCCGATGACACGACCAGATTTGCCGCGCACGAATTCGGCGACGTCGGGATTTTTCTTTTGCGGCATCAGGCTGGAACCGGTGGTGAAGGCGTCGCCGATGCGGATGAAACCGAACTCCGCCGTGGACCACAGCACAAGGTCTTCCGTGAGGAGCGACAGGTGCGCGGCGAGCAGAGCGTCAGCGGCGGCGTATTCGACAATAAAATCGCGGTCACTGACAGCGTCGAGCGAATTTTGCGATACGGCGCTGAAGCCCAGCAACCCGGCGACGCGCTCGCGGTTGAGCGGAATGGTGCTGCCCGCCAGCGCACCGGAGCCAAGCGGCAGCACATCGGCGCGCCGCTGACAGTCAGCGAGCCGTTCGGTGTCACGCGCGAGCATCTCGACGTACGCGAGCAAGTGATGCGCGAAATACACGGGCTGCGCTCGTTGCAAATGCGTGTAGTTCGGGAGCACGATGTGCTGCTATTTCACGCGCCAGAGCACGTGAGCGAGCGCTGAAGTTCAGCGACAGCGTGACGGTCAGCGGCGATACTGTTCTTGACCCACAACCGCATATCGGTGGCGACCTGGTCATTTGCGGCTGCGCCCGGTGTGCAACTTCGCGCCGGCTGGC